>CAJXIS010000215.1 GCA_913054115.1 uncultured Acidimicrobiaceae bacterium
CCCACGACCCCCTGCTTGCAAAGCAGGTGCTCTAGCCAACTGAGCTACAGCCCCGGAATCCCCCAGCGTACGAGGCCGGTGACCGTGGTCACGGGTGAATCGCGTCACGCCGCCGGGCCGGTGTCACTCCCCGTCGTTACCGTTCCCACCATGCTCACCGCACTCAAGGACCCCACCCACCCGCAGGCGTCTCCCCAGACCCCCACGCAGACCGCCGGACGCCTCCTCTTCGAGCGCCTCATGGCCCGTTACGAGCGCGGCCAGGTCGAACCGCTGCTCGACCTGTTCGCAGCCGACGCCGAGGTCGTGGGCTTCGACGGCACCCGTCGTGGCCACGTCGAGATCGGCGCCTGGCTGGCCGAGCACTTCGCCTCACGAGGCGCCGGCTTCCTCGTCTCCACCGACCAGTTCGTCGAAGACGGCGACATGGTCCGCTTCGAGGCCACGGTCGCCCACCTCGAAGGCAGCGTCCACCAGGTGTACGGCGTGTTCGTCATGGCCGAGGGTCGGATCGCCCGCTACCTCCCCGGCCAGATCGCCGACCTCAACGGCGCCCATTGAGGCTCCCCCGGCCGGTGATCTCCTAGATCGGACGGCCGAACGGGAGTTCGTCCTGCCAGGTGCCGAGGAACGCCTCGGCCCGTTCGCAGGCACCCAGCACCGGCCCGTCGGCGTGGTCGAGCACCTCGGCCAGGACCGCCGTGGCCTCGTCGATGCCGGCCAGCGGCGCAGCCAGCACCACGAAGTCCGGGAGCACCGAGACCTCCCGGCGGGAACACATGGCGAGCGCCCTTGTCGTGACCGCCAGGCGCACCGTCGGGACCACGATCTTCGCACCCAACCGGTCGGCGTTGTCATGGTCGACGGCTCCGGCACCGGACCCGACGAACAGCAGGTCGGCGGCAGCCGTCAGCGGATCGGCAGCCTCGAGCAGCTCGACGCCATGGTCGGCAAGCAGGCCCGCGAGCGGTGAACGGTCGTCGATGTCGGTGACCGCCGTCGATGCTCCGGGGCACGCCGCCATGGCTGCGGCGACGGCACCCGGGAGCGGATCACCGGCATCCACGGCCAGCGAGCCCAGGTCGGCCGGTGCGACCCCCTTGCCGGCCTCGAAGCGGTAGCCGTCGTCCCAGCCGGCGACCTCCTCGACGAAGGCGGCGAGTGCGGCCTCGGACTCCTCGGGTGCGACGCTGATGCCCGCCGAGACGCCCGTCTCGCTCCGACCGAGGCAGGCCAGCGAGTAGGTCATCGAGCGGGCCAGGTCCTTGGCGCCGCCCTGCAGGATCTTGGGAGCCAGCCGCACGACCCCCAGGCCGTGGACCCCGTCGATGTCGACGGCGACGAAGGCGTTCGTCGAGGAGAGCTTGCGGATCCGCACGGGCGCAGTCTGGCGTTCGGTGGGGCGTCGGGACGGATCAGGCGTCGTCGGCCGCCGCCAAGACCTTCTCGACCTGGACCCGTGCGGCCTCCAGCCGCCCGCGGCAGAGGGTGAGGAGCTCGTCGGCGCGTGCCACCCGGGTGGCGAGCACGTCCACGTCGACCGCCTCGCCCTCGAGCTCGGCGAGGATCGCCCGAAGCTCCTCGAGCGCATCTGCGTAGCCGGTCTGGTCGTCGTCCATGGTTCGTTCCTCGTTCAGTCGACCGTGCTCGTGACCGTACCGTCGGCGAGGCGGGTCTCGAGCGCGTCGCCGCTGCGCACGTCGGCGACGGATCGCACGAGGTCGCCATCTGATGTCCTCGTGATCGACCAGCCACGGGCGAGGATCTTCGCCGGGTCGAGCGCCCGCAGGCGGGCAGCCAGCGCATCGAGGCGCTCCCCCTGTCGTGCCAGGACCGTGTCGGCCGAGCGTCGGAGCCGCGCGGCGAGCTCGTCCTGCCGACCGGAGGCCGAGGCCACCGCCCGCTGGGCCTGCACGACGATCGAGGCACGTAACGCCAGCAGGTCGTCCAGCACCCCCCTGGCCGAGGCGACGATCGCCACCGCACAGGCGGTCGGCGTCTTGAAGGCGGAGTGGGCGACCTCGTCGGCGACGGACCGGTCGATCTCGTGGCCGATACCGGTGAACACCGGAATGTCGAGTGCGGCGATCGTGCGGGCCACCACCTCGGCGTCGAACGTCGCCAGGTCGGCCGCCGAACCTCCGCCCCGCACGAGGGCGATGACGTCGGGCCGGTGTGTGGCGACGACCCGCAGTCCCTCGGCCACGTCGAGCGCCGATCCCTCGCCCTGGACCCGTGCGTCCCGTTCGAGGATCGTGAACCCGATACCGCTGCGTTCCAACTCGGTGCAGAAGTCGGCGTGGGCGGCCGATCCCACGCTCGTCACCAGGCCGACCCGCAGGGGAGGGAGGGGAACCGGTAGGCCGGCGTTGCGCTCGAGCAGGCCCTCGTCGGCCAGCGCACGCAGCAGCCGGTCGCGTTCGGCGGCCAGGCGCCCCAGCGTGAACGCCGGGTCGATGCCCTTCATGTTGAGCTGCAGGCGGCCGCGCGGCGCATAGAAGCGCAGGTCGGCCCGCAGCCGGACCACGAGGTCGTCGGCCAGTGCGAGGCCGCCCGCCTCGACGAGCGTCCGCTCCACGCCGGGTCGGTTGCCCTTCCACAGCGTCACGCTGAACAGCGCACTGGGGGCCTTTCCCGGTTCGTCGTTCGGCTCGACCAGGTCGAAGTAGGTGTGCCCCGACCGGGCGAGGTGGAGGTTCGAGATCTGGCCCTCGATCCACAGGTCGTCCGGGAACAGCGCTCTGACGCCCTCCCCGACGAGGGCCCCGAGCTCGGCCACCGTGACAACCGGGAGATCGGGATCGGTGGCCATTCGGTCACTGTACCGACGGCTGAAATGACGATTGCCCGGCTGGTACCCACGGCACCGTGCGTGCCTAGGTTGACGGCTGGTCAATCCGGGGGGAGGGCGTCGCAGGTGGCCCGATCGTGGCCGGACGTGAAGACTTGATCGACGGTGGTGGGGTGCCTAGGTTGCGCCGCTTGAGGGGATCCGAGGGACAAGGGGTGTCATGACGCTGGCGATGGACGACCCGGAGGTCGCCGGTTCGGTCGAACCGACGGAGACGGTCGCCTCGATGGTGCGCGACTGGGCGCAGCGGGCACCGGCGCAGATCGTCATGCGGGAGAAAGACTTCGCCTTCGACAACTTCGACTACGCCCGGGCGCTCGAGCGCACGGAGGGATTCTTCTGGAACTTCACCGACGACCACGTGGAGTAGGTCAAGGCACGCGCCTACGAGGGCGACCCCGCCGACCGGGACTCCGCCCGCCATGCGTTGTGGCTCGCCATCTCGACGCTGCTGCGACTGTTCGCACCGTTCCTCCCGTTCGTGACCGAGGAGGTCTGGTCCTGGTGGCAGGCTGGCTCCGTGCACCGTGGCCCCGGGCCGATGAAGTCCTCGAGGCCGCCATCCACGACGACAAGCCGGGCGATCCCCGGGTCGCCCTCGTGGCCGCCGAGGCACTCGTTGAGATCCGCCGCCACAAGACTGCCGCCAAGAGGTCGGTTGCCACGACGGTCACCTCGTGTCGTCTGGCCTGCCCTGCGGACCGAATCGAACACCTGCGCCTCGCCCTCGACGACGTCGCCGCTGCCGCCCGGGCCGGTGCCATCGCGTTGATCGAGATCGAAGATGGCGAGGGAACTGCGATCACTGCAGCCGTCGAACTCGAGGAGCCGTCCGCCCCATGACCTCCCAGCCAACCGAATTCGAACATCTTCTCGTCACGTGCGACGGGCGTCGGGGCACCCTCACGCTGAACCGCCCCGAGGCGCTCAACGCCCTGTCGAACCAGACCATGGCCGAGGTGATCGCGGCAGCCGACTGGTTCGACCACCAACCCGACCTGCGAGTGGTGGTGGTCGAGGGAACAGGCCGGGCATTCTGCGCCGGCTTCGACCTGGGCACGTTCGGTGACGAGGGCGCATCACCAGCTGGTGGCCGCGTCCCCGGCGACACCGGCCGGCTCATGGCCGAGGCCCTCGAGCACATGGCCCCGGTCACGATCGCCCGGCTCCACGGCCACGTGGTCGGTGGTGGGCTCGTGCTGGCGGCCGCATGCGACCTGCGGGTCGCCTCCGAGGGCGTGCGATTCGCGATCCCCGAGGTCGACCTCGGCATCCCCCTCGCCTGGGGCGGCATCCCACGCCTTGTCCGGGAGATCGGCCCGGCGCTCACCAAGGAACTGGTCATGACCTGCCGACCCTTCGGCGCCGACGAGGCGAAGGCCGCAGGGTTCTTGAACCGGGTAGTTGCCGAGGACCGTCTCGACGACGAGGTGGACGAACTCGCCGAAGCCGTCGCATCTCGTCCCCGCTTCGCCGTGCTGGCGACGAAGGCGCACACGAACGCAGTCACCGAGCAGATGGTCGGCTTGGCTCGCTCGTGGTCAGACGCCGACGG
>CAJXIS010000216.1 GCA_913054115.1 uncultured Acidimicrobiaceae bacterium
GGGGGGAGGGGCCGTGGTGGTGGGGGCCGTGGTGGTGGGGGCCGTGGTGGTGGGGGCCGTGGTGGTGGGGGCCGATGTCGGCCCCTCGCCGGCACACGACCATCCCGCCAGGGCGAGCAGAGCGACAGCGACGGCGGGCACGAGCCTCCTGGTCACCGCGGCTGGCTGCATTCCGGCGACCCTACGCCTGTGCTCCTCCCAACGCCGGGGTGTCGGCGCGCCTAGGTTGCGCGGCCGTGGAGCGATCAGCGAGCCGGCTGGGCCTTCCCGGGCATCCGGGTTTCGAGGTGCACCCCGTCGGGTCGCCGTTGGCGTCGGTCGGGGTGGAGGGCGAATGGGTGGCTGTTCGTTGGGTCGATGGCCTCGAGGCCCGCTTCTTCGGGCCATTCCTCTACGAGAACCGCTTCGAACCGGGGATCACCTCGCCGGACACCCGTCAACGCGAGGTCGAGCCTTCCGGGGTGCCCGCCGACCTGCGTCCCGTCGAGGCATCGGTCGACGGCGCCGGGGCACTCGTCTTGGCCTGGTCGACGGGGGAGCCGAGCCGGCACCACCCTGGCTGGCTGCGCCACTATCGCAGAGGCCGCCACCTTCCGCAGGATGCCGTCCCGCCGATGCGGCATTGGGCCGAGTCGGGGCTGACCGAACTCCCCACCTTCGACGGGGCAGCGGTACTCGCCGGTGATGAGGAGGTGTTCGGTGGGTGGTGTACGGCGATCGCCGTCCACGGCATCGGCCGTCTGGAGGGGCTCCCCACGGAGCCGGGAACGGTGTTGGCCGTCGCCGAGCGGTTGGGCGTGGTGCGTGCCACACACTTCGGTCGGTCGTTCGAGGTCGTGATCGCCCCCGAGAACGAGAGCAACGCCTACACGAGCCTGCCGTTGGCGCCGCACGTCGACATCGCGACCAGGGAGCACCAACCGGGCCTCCAACTGCTGCACTGCCTCGTCAACACATGCCCTGATGGACGCAGCACGATGGTCGACGGGTTCTCGGTCGTCGACGAGGTGCGCCGCACCGATCCCGATGCCTTCGAGGCGCTGACGACGCTGCGGTGGGTGCACTCGAACCGTTCGACGGTGACCGACCTGCGCTGGTCGGAGCCGGTGGTCCGGCTGGGGTCGGACGGCGAGCCATCGGAGATCCGACTGTCGACCGGAACCCGGGCGCTGCCGGACATGGCCGACGAGGACCTGCCCCGGGCCTATCGGGCGCTGCGGCTCGTCAGTGAGGTGGCCGGGGACCCCCGGTTCAGGATCACCACGGCATGGCGCCCGGGCGACCTGGTGTGCTTCCGCAACGGCCGGGTGCTCCACGGCCGGGAGCGCTTCGACCCGGCGCTGGGGGAGCGCCATCTGCAGGGCTGCTACGTCGATCTCGACGACCTGTGGTCGTGCCTGAGGATGGTGCGGCGGCGACGGTTGGCCGCCGGGTCCGCCGAGCCGGAGGAGAACGGCGGCTAGACCTCGCCCAGCCAGGCGGGGGCCCGGTCCAGCAGGTACTCGCTGATCGCCTGGCAGCGGTCGAGGGCGTCGCACACCCAGTTGCGTTCCTCGGCGCGGAAGTCGCCGCGGTAGAGCCCGGCCAGCGGGGTCTCGATGCGGGCGATGACGCTGATCGAGCGCTGCGGGGCGTCGGTGACCTCGGCGAAGGAGTCCATCGCCGACACCTCGGTCGGGAGCCCGGTGCCACCCAGTCCGGCCAACTCGGTGGCGAGGACCAGCAGATCGGGCCCGTTCTCGAGCGGTGGCAGTGCCCAGGTGAACAGGATCTGCACGGTGAGGTCGTCGCTTGGGTCGGCGTCCTCGGAGAGGCTCATGACCTCGTCCTCGAAGGCCATCAACGTGCGCGGCTCGAGGTCGAGCGAGAGGTGCAGGTCGAGTGGGCCACCGCAGGCCGCCTCGGGGTGCAGGTCGACCTCGAAGGCCTGACGCATCGAGTAGGTCTCGACGAAGTGCCGCTCGTCGTGCACGTGGAAGCCGTGCTCGGCGGCGTGGTCCTTCAGGTCTGCGATGAAGCCGGCGACGTCGACGACGGCCACTGGCGGTCCTCCTGGCTTCCCGATGATCGATGGGAGATCATGTGGTGAGTGTTGTTGCAGCCACAGGCTAGGTCGGCGGGAGCGGTCGTGCAGCCCCGAGGTGGTTGACTGGCGGCCATGAGCGAAATCGTCGATGCCGACCGTGTGCTGGCCGACCTGCACGCAGCCGCCGATGCGGTCGCCGCAGCGCTCGACGGCCACGCCGACTGGGGCCCGTCGGGCAACCGACCCGATCAGTACGCCAGCGACGTCGTCGCCGACGAGGCGGTGCGCGGCGTGCTGCTGCCTCTGGGGTACGGGATCCTGAGCGAGGAGTCCGAGGTCGTCGAATCGGCGGACGGGCGCCCGATGGTCGTCGTCGACCCGTTGGACGGATCCACCAACGCCTCCCGGGGCATCCCGCACTACGCGGCCAGCCTCTGTGCCGTCGACGACGAGGGCCCCCTGGCTGCGGTGGTGCTGAACCTGGCGCTCGGTACCCGCTACGAGGCCGTGCGTGGCGGCGGTGCCCGCCGGGACGGCGTGACGTTGTGGCGCGATGGCCTGCCGCCGCTGTCGGAGGCGATCGTGGGCGTGTCGGGGCTGCCGGCATCGAACCCCGGCTGGGCGCAGTTCCGCTGCCTCGGCGCAGCGGCCCTCGACCTCTGCGCCGTGGCAGACGGCACCCTCGACGCCTACGTCGACTGTGTCACCGACGCCCACGGCGTGTGGGACTACCTGGCGGCCCTGCTCGTCTGCCAGGAGGCGGGCGTCACCGTGGTGGACGCCAGAGGCCGGGACCTGTGCGTGCTCGACCGCTCGGCCCGCCGGACACCGGTGGCCGCAGCCGGAACGACACTGCACGAGGCGCTACTGAGCAGAGGCTGACTCCCGGAGACTCCCCGGGGCCCGCAGGTAGGGTTTCCGCCCCGGGCGCGTAGCTCAGATGGCGAGAGCACCTCCCTTACAAGGAGGGGGTCGGGGGTTCAAGTCCCTCCGCGCCCACCCGAAAAACCGCAGCTCAGAGCAGACTTCTGATCATCGGTTCCTGCCACCCCTCCAAGGAGCGGGTTCTAGGACCTGGTGCCGAACAGGCGCTTCAGGAATCCCAAAGGCCCCGGCGTCGAGTCGGCAGACACCCGGTACACGCTGTCCTTGACCCGTACCCGGTCGTCGATCCCGACCGCGACCTCGTCGCCTGGGTTGGCCGAGTCGACCGGTTCGTGGTCGATCTGCATCGACCGGACCGCCTGGGTGAAGTCCGTGGTGTGGCCCTTGATGCGGATGGTGTCACCTACGCTCAAACCACCTCCGGAGAGTGCCAACAGGGCTGCGCCGGCCTTCTGCCACTGGTGGACCACGGTTCCGATCAACTGCTCAGCCACGGTTCGTCCTCCTCTGTTTCGGGGACAGGAGCCGTGCACACTGTTTCCTGCCGCTGTGGAGAATCCTACCCCCGACCATGTGTCCAGTCCTGCAGGACCCGCTCAGCGAAGCCCACCCGGGAAACCGCGGGCAAGGGCCCGTGTGCTTCCCCTGCAGCTCAACTCCGGACTTCTGGCAGACTTTCGGCGCCGATCCCAAAGCACCCATGCACAACCCCTCGAACCTCCCGACATGGTGACCCTCGAAGACCTCATGCAGCGCCTGGCCGCGGCCGACTTCCGCACGACGGTTGAGTACACCGGGCCGCTCGAGCATCAGTACGTCATGACGCATTTCAGGCAGGACTACCTGGCCCTGTGGCTCGACATGCGGGAGTTCATCGCCACCAACGGGGTCGTGCGGCCTTTCCTCGACAGTCATGAGGTGTGGAGGTACGTCGACCTACCCGACGGCTACACCTACTGGGTCATGCCAGAGTGGGTCACTGAGGGGTGGGAGGAACGATTCGATCCGGCTGACACGTACGTGCTCAACCGGCAGGAGACGGAGAAGCACCTGCGGGTCGGGGATCGCTAGAGCGTCAGAGGCCCAGCCTCGGCCGGAGCCATGCGCCGATCTGGGCGATCGCCTCGTCGGCCTCGGGCATGTTGCCGGCGAAGAGCTGGAAGACGTGTTGCATCTCGGGGAACACGTCGAGCCGTACCTCGACGCCGGCCGTCTCGGCCACCTCGGCCAGGCGGGTGGAGTCGTCGAGCAGGGTCTCCTCGTCGCCGACCTGGATGAGCAGCGGCGGGAGTCCGGAGAGGTCGGCGTAGAGCGGCGCAGCCAGCGGGTCGCGGGCGTCCTGGCCGGCGAGGAACATCTCGGCCATGCCCTTCAGGCCGACCTCGCTGACGAGCACGTCGACTTCGGCCCGGGTCGTCATCGATTCGCCGATGCCTTCCATGTCGACCCATGGCGAGATCGGCACGCCGGC
>CAJXIS010000217.1 GCA_913054115.1 uncultured Acidimicrobiaceae bacterium
GGCGGCGTACAGAACATGAGCATGATCCCCATCGGCCTGGCCCTCGAGGCGGCGGTCCCGTACGGCCACGACGACCCCTTCTCGGGTTCCACCGGCTGGGTCGACCGCTATGGCACCCAGGAGGTGTCGCAGTTCCGAGGTGCCGAGCTGATCGCGCAGAAGTGGGACATCAGCCGCGAGGAGATGGAGGCGTTCGCCCTGGCCAGCCACCAGCGGGCCGCCACGGCCATCGACGAGGGCCGCTTCGACGCCGAGGTCACACCGCTGGCCGGCGTCGAGCACGACGAAGGACCGCGACGCGGGACCTCGCTCGAGAAGATGGCCTCGCTGTCACCGCTGGTCGACGGCGGGCGCCTCACCGCTGCGGTCGCCAGCCAGATCAGCGACGGCGCTGCGGCGCTGCTGATCGCCTCGGAGCGGGCCGTCGACGAGCACGGCCTCACCCCGAGGGCACGCATCCACCACGTCAGCGTGCGCGGAGACGACCCGATCTACATGCTGACCGGTCCCATCGCCGCCACTGCCTACGCCCTCGACCGAACCGGCATGTCGATCGACGACTTCGACCTGTTCGAGTGCAACGAGGCCTTCGCCTGCGTGCCGCTGGCCTGGATGCGCGAGCACGACGTGCCACACGACAAGGTCAATGTCAACGGCGGTGCAATCGCCCTGGGCCACCCGCTGGGCTGCTCGGGCGCCAAGCTCATGACCACGCTCCTGCACGAGCTCGAGCGCACCGGCGGGCGCTTCGGCCTCCAGACCATGTGCGAGGGCGGCGGCCAGGCCAACGTCACGATCCTCGAGCGGCTCTAGGCGCCTTCCCCTGACGGGACCTCAGCCCACCTCGTCGACCAGCCCCCAGGCGAGCGCCGTCTCTGCGTCGATCGTCGCACCCCCGAGGCACCAGGCCATCGTGCGCTGACGGCCGATCCGGCGGGGAACGCCGACCGTCCCACCGGCCCCGGGGATGAGCCCCATCGAGACCTCGGGCAGGCAGAACGTGGCGTCGGCGGTGGCCTCGACCCGGCGGGCGAAGGCGGCCAGCTCTACGCCGGCGCCGACGGAAGCACCGTGCACCCGCACCGTGATGCGGTCGGCCAGGCGGTCCATCCATGGAGCGGCGTTCGCCGTCGTGCGGATGAGGTGGGCCGTGGTCGGGTCGTCGACGCTGCCGAACTCGGCCGGATCCCCCCCGGCGCAGAAGGCCGGGCCGGCACCCTCGACGACGATGGGTCGGTCGTCGCCTGCGGCGAGCCCCCGCAGTGCCTCGACGAGGGCATCGCGCATGGCGGCCGAGAACAGGTTGCGCAGGCGGGGACGGTTGAGCGTGAGCAGCACCCGTTCGCCGTCGTCATCGACCAGCAGGGGTGCATCCGGCTCTTCGGGTCGGACCCGGCGTCCACGCCCGGCCAGCCAGGCGGCGAACTCGGGACCGGCCTGCAGCGTCGCATAGGCCGTCGACTCGAGGAGCAGCGCCGCGTCGGTCGCCAGCCCCTCCGAGGCCCGCAGCACCTGGGCGAGCGAAGCAGCGGCGTTCGGCCGCTCGTGGGCGGCGGAGGCCAGGTGTCGGGCGGCGTCGATGTCCCCGGCGACGGCGTCGAAGCCGGCAGCCGTCCCCGCCGCCGCCACGCCGATGCAGACGACCGGGAGCAGGGCGAGCGGCCTGAGGGCGTCGGGTGCGAGCAGGTGGGCGTCGTCGACCACGATCGCCGGCACGCCCCGGAGGACCCCGGCATCGAGGTCGGCGGTCGGCCCAGCGAGCCGTGCTGCGGCCTCGTCGGCGGACCACACGACGGGTTTCATCACACCAGTGTGGCCGGTTCGGACGGCCCCGTCAGGCGTCGCCGAGGTGCGCCAGCTGCTCACGCAGGACGCGCCGCAGGAGCTTGCCGGTGTCGTTGTAGGGAAGCTCGTCGACGAACTCGACATGGTCGGGCATCCGGTTCGACCGAAGTTCCCGTCTGACGAGGGCGCACAGCTCCTCTGTGGACGTCTCGGCACCGGTAATGGCGACGACCGCCACGACGATGCGCTCGCCCCACTCGTGGTCCAGGAGGCCGATGGCGGCCACGTCGGCGACGGCCGGATGTCGCAGCAGCACCCCTTCGATCTCGCCGGGGGAGATGTTCTGGCCGCCCTTGACGATGACGTCGTCGATGCGGCCGGTGACGAAGAGGTAGCCGTCGTCGTCCAGCCAGCCGCCGTCGTTGGTCGGGAACCAGCCGTCGCCGGTGAGCTTCGAACCCTGGTCCCGGTACTCGCCGGAGACCTGCTCGCCCCGGACCCAGATGTCGCCGGGTTCGCCGACGGGCGTCTCGGCGCCGGACTCGTCGCGGATCGACACCTCGACGCCGGGCAGCGGGCGGCCTGCGGACGAGAGGCGTCGGCGCACGGCCGGGTCGTCGCTCCGGATCGCATCCCGGTGCTCGTCCGGGCCGAGCAGGGCGACCGTCGAACTGGTCTCGGTCAGCCCGTAGGCGTTGACGAACCGCGTGTCGGGGAGCAGCTCGAGGGCCCGTTCGATCACCGGCTGCGGCATACGGCCCCCTCCGTAGGAGAGCGACCGCAGGGACGGCAGCCCGGTCGGGTCCGGACCCTCCGCGTCGAGGTGCTCGACGATGCGGGCCAGCATCGTGGGCACGACCATGGCGTTGGTGACCCGCTCGGTCCGGACCAGGTCGATCCATGCGCCGGGCTCGAAGGTCGGGAGTTGGAGCACCCGGCGCCCGGCGTAGACGTTCGAGAGGATCGCTGCGATCCCGGCAACGTGGTACGGGGGGACGCTCATCAGGGCGGCCTCCTCCTCGCCGGCCGCACCGAACTCGACGGATCCGAGGATGTAGGCGACCAGGTGGCGTTGGCGCAGGATCGCCGCCTTGGGAGTCCCCGTGGTGCCGCTGGTGAACAGGAGCACGGCCACGTCGTCGCCGTCGAACCTCCAGTCGTGCTCGACCGGTCGGGTCTCCGGCAGTGCCTTCGGCAGGACGCCACGATCGACGGTCTCGATGCCTGCGATCCCGTCGAGTCGCCCCGACGTGCCGGGTTCGGTCACGGCGAGCGCGGGCGACACCCGGCTGGCGAGGGTGCGCAGCTCCTCGTCGGGCAGCCGGTAGTTGAGGGGGACGAAGGGGACCCCCGCCCATGAGGCCCCGAAGAGCAGCGCAGGGAGCGCCTCGGAGGAGACGTCGGCCAGGACCAGATGCTCGGCATCACCGGACCGAAGGCGATCGGCGACCGCTCCTGCCCCTGCGAACAGCTCGGCGAACGTCAGGCCACCGTCACGGGGACCGACGGCCACCCGATCGGCGAAGCCACCGGCCGCCATCTCCAGCAGCATCATGAGGTTCACGGCGGTCGGGCGATTCGGTGGGGGACGGCTCGGGGGGCGTGGTGCTCAGTCGGAGGCGGGGAGGGGCTTGGCCTCCTTGAGGCCGAGCAGCGTGCCGCCGACGCCCAGCGAGCCGTCGCCGGGCTTGGTGCACAGGATCTCGAGGGTGTCGTCGTCGTTCACGTAGCGCTTGCCGAGTTGGGAGCCGTCGGCGGATGCGGGGTCGGGAGAGCCGTTCGGGTCGCCCTCCCCGGGGGTGGCCATCGGGCTTCCGCCGCATTCGAGGTCGATGCCGCCTCCGGGGGCGCGCACGACGATGACCTCGGTCGTGCACACCTGGCTGGCCCAGCGGCTTCCTGGCGTGAGTTCGGCCATGACGGCTCCTCGTGGACGATGGTTGGACCCCGATGATCGGCCATCGGGTGCCGCGCGCGCCACTCCTGCCGGAAAATGGGTCGGCAATGTGTCGGTGGCGTACGATCCGCCCACGATGCCGATGTCGATGTCGATGACGTGTACCGGGGGCCTGCAGGCGCTGCGCCGCGACCTGGCTGCCACGGTTGACAGCGCCGACGGTGCGGCCGCCACATGGGCCGCCTCCGGGGCGATGTCGCTGACCGGGGCCGCCGACGGGCCACCCCGACAGGTGTCGGCGTCGGTCGTCTGCGGCCTCGTGGCGGCGGCCGGGGCGTTGTCCCGGTTCGGCGGCAGCGAGGTGGATGGTCCGGCGCTGCTGGGCGAGCGGGCGTTCTTCGCCGGACCGGGTCGTGCCGGAGCCACGTCGGTCGGGGGCCGCTCACACCTGCTCGATTCGGCGGACGGCCCGGTGTGCCTGAGCCTGGCCCGACCCGACGACAGCGCCGCTCTTCCGGCACTGCTCGAACAGTCGATCGACGCCGACGACCGGCGGGCAGTCCGACGTGCCGTCGCCGGGCGCACCGGCGCCTGGCTGGCCGAGCGGGCCGACCTGCTGGGCCTGCCGCTGGGCGTCCCCGGGCCGGCGCCCGACGGCCCGTTCGCGGTCCTCGCCG
>CAJXIS010000218.1 GCA_913054115.1 uncultured Acidimicrobiaceae bacterium
CCGATCGTGTTCGGCCTGGACGACCAGACCATGGAGTCGGTGGTGCTCGACGAGCTGGTGGCCCAGGGCCTTACCCTCGCCACGGCCGAGTCGCTCACCGGCGGGATGATCGGCACCCGGCTCACCGACATCCCCGGCGCCAGTCGGGCCTTCCTGGGCTCGATCGTCGCCTACGACGGTGATGTGAAGCGTGGGCTGTTGGGCGTGCCGGAGGGGCCGGTGGTGAGCGAGGCGGCCGTGGTCGCCATGGCGGAGGGGGCGTGCCGGGTACTCGGCGCCGACGTGTCCGTCGCAGTCACCGGCGTGGCCGGACCCGACCCGCAGGAAGGCGAGAAGCCGGGCACGGTCTGGATGGCCACCAGCGTCGACGGCGTGGTCGAGGCGACGAGGATCGTGTTCCCGTTCGACCGCACCCTGACCCGCCAGTTCACGGTGATCACGGTGCTGGACCTGCTCCGCCAACGCCTGCTGTCCCGCCGGGGGGCTTAGGGCACCGGGAGGCCTGAGCATCGTGCGGTTGTTCGTGGCGGTTTGGCCGTCGGACGAGGTTGCTGCGGCGTTGGCGGCGCTGCCACGGCCCGAGGCGCCGGGGCTGCGCTGGACCCGGCCCGACCAGTGGCACGTGACGCTGCGGTTCCTGGGCGAGGCCGACCCCGACGAGGCGGCAGGGGCGCTCGAAGGACTGGTTGCCGAATCGGCCGTCGCCGAACTGGGCCCGGTGACGCGGCTGTTGGGGAATCGGATCGTGATGGTGCCGGTGGCCGGGCTGGACGACCTTGCGTCGGCCGTGGTCGCTGCGACGGCGGAGGTGGGGGAGCCCCCCGAGGACCGGGCGTTCGTCGGGCACCTCACGCTGGCGAGGGCGAAGGAACCGGTGCCGCCGGGAACGGTCGGCACGCCGATCGTCGGGACGTTCCCCGTGGAGCAGGTGTGCCTGGTGCGCAGCCGCACCCTGCCCGAGGGCGCCGCCTACGAGACCATGGAGCGATTCAGCCTCGGATGATCAGGCGTCGCGGGGGTCGAGGGTGAGGCACGCCGAGTTCATGCAGTAGCGCCGGCCGGTGGGCTGGGGGCCGTCGGGGAACACGTGGCCCAGGTGGGCGCTGCACGAGGTGCAGGTGACCTCGGTGCGGACCATGCCACGGCTCGTGTCCTGGTGGTTGTCGACCAGCCCCTCGGCGACCGGCTCCCAGAAGCTGGGCCAACCGGTGCCCGAGTCGTACTTGGTGTCGCTGTCGAACAGGGCCACGCCGCACGCCACGCAACGGTACGTGCCGGCCTGCTTCTCGTCCCAGTACTCGCCGGTGAAGGCCTGCTCGGTGCCGGCCTCCTGGGTGCAGTGGTACTGCATGGGGGAGAGGCGCCGGCGCAGTTGTTCGTCGGTTTCGGGGGCGGCATCTGGTCGGTCCATGGCCCGGACGGTACCGGATCGTCGGAAATGCTTGCATCGAACGTCTGTTCGCACTTACACTGTTGTCATTCGGGTTGCCGGAGGGCATGCCCGGACCCACTGTCACACCCCCTTCGTAGGGTCATCCCCAATCGATCAGACAGATCCAACACGAACACAGCACCGGGCAGATCCCGGCGAAGAGGAACGGAGCACACGATGAGCAAGGTCCGCAAGAACACCGGAGCGGCCCCCGTCACCAACGTCGACGGCGAGGGCCGGGGCAAGGCCCTCGACCTGGCGTTGTCCCAGATCGAGAAGCAGTTCGGCACCGGCGCCGTCATGAAGATGGGCGACAAGGCCTCGCTGGCCATCGCGACCGTCTCCACCGGGGCGCTGGCCCTGGACATGGCGCTCGGCATCGGCGGCCTGCCCCGCGGCCGGGTGGTCGAGATCTTCGGCCCCGAGGGGTCGGGCAAGACCACGCTCGCCATCCACGTCGTGGCCGAGGCGCAGCGCGCCGGTGGCATCTGCGCCTACATCGACGCCGAGCACGCCATGGACCCGATCTACGCCAGGGCCATCGGCGTCGATGTCGACGAGCTCCTGATCTCCCAGCCCGACACCGGTGAGCAGGCCCTCGAGATCACCGACATGCTCATCCGCTCCGGGGCGCTCGACGTGATCGTCATCGACTCCGTGGCGGCCCTCACCCCACGGGCCGAGATCGAGGGCGAGATGGGCGACGCCCACGTGGGCCTCCAGGCACGGCTCATGTCGCAGGCCCTGCGCAAGCTCACCGCCAACCTCAGCAAGTCCCAGACCATCCTTATCTTCATCAACCAGCTGCGGGAGAAGATCGGCGTGATGTTCGGCTCCCCCGAGACCACGCCGGGCGGCCGGGCGCTCAAGTTCTACTCGTCGGTCCGGCTCGACATCCGACGCATCGAGGCCATCAAGGACGGCGTCGAGATGGTCGGCAACCGCACCCGGGTCAAGGTCGTCAAGAACAAGTGCGCCCCGCCGTTCCGACAGGCCGAGTTCGACATCATGTACGGCAAGGGCATCAGCCGCGAGGGCTCGGTGCTCGACCTGGCCGTCGATCTGGGCGTCGTCAACAAGTCGGGTGCCTGGTACACGTACGGTGGCGAGCAGCTCGGCCAGGGCCGCGAGAACTCCAAGAAGTTCCTCGCCGAGAGCCCCGAGTTGATGGTCGAGATCAGCGACCGGATCTGGAGCGAGGTCGCCCCCGCCGAGCCCGATCTCCCCGAGGTCCCGGCAGTCGACGAGGCCACCGGCGAGATCGTCGACGACGCCTCCGGCAACGGCGCCGCTTCGGCAAACGGCATCTCCGGCAACGGCGCCGCTTCGGCAAACGGCATCTCCGACAACGGCGCCGCTTCGGCAAACGGCGCCTCTGGCAACGGCGCCGCTTCGGCAAACGGCATCTCCGACAACGGCATCTCCGACAACGGCGCCTTCAGCGAGGCCGACGAACTGCCCATCAGCCTCGACAGCTGAGGTCCACCGGCCGGCGCCCGCTGCGGCGGGTTGCCGGACCGTCACAGGGTGGCCTGGCCATCACCAGGTGTTTCGCAACACGGCCCCGTGGCCCGGCCGTAGCCTGTTCCGCGTGACCGCCACGCACCCGGACGCAGCCCTTCCCGCCGACGGCGTCCCCGCCGACCGCGCCCGCACCTATGCGGTGCGGACCTACGGGTGCCAGATGAACGTGCACGACAGCGAGCGCATCGCCGGCCTGCTCGAGGCCGACGGGATGGTCGAGGCTGCCTCGGAGGCGGAGGCCGACGTCATCGTGCTCAACACCTGTTGCATCCGGGAGAACGCCGACAACAAGCTCTACGGCGCCCTGGGCAACCTCAAGGCGCTCAAGGACCAACGGCCGGACCTGCAGGTCGCCGTGGCTGGCTGCCTCGCCCAGAAGGACCGCGAGCTCATCCAGCAGCGGGCCGCACACGTCGACGTCGTGTTCGGCACCCACAACGTGCACCGTGCCGGCGAGTTGCTGGCGCACGCCCGACGGCACGGACCCGTCATGGAGATCCTCGAGGAGACCGTGCGCGGCGACGCCGACGCCTTCCCGTCGGCACTGCCGGCGAAGCGCGACGTCGACCACAGCGCCTGGGTCACCATTCAGATCGGCTGCGACAACTCGTGTGCGTTCTGCATCGTCCCCGCCGTGCGGGGTCCCGAGATCAGCCGCCCGTTCGGCGAGTTGGTCGCCGAGGTCGAGGGCCTGTCCGCCGACGGGGTCACCGAGGTCACGCTGCTGGGCCAGAACGTCAACTCCTATGGTCGTGACCTCACCACCAGGCTGCGGACGATCGAGGCCGGTCCGGCCGATGCCTTCGAGGTCGGCGATCGCTGGGTCGTCGAGGGACGCCGTCGCCCCCGGCCCCTGTTCGCCGACCTCCTGCGCGAGGTGGGGGCCGTCGATGGCATCCGCCGGGTGCGCTACACCAGCCCGCACCCCAAGGACCTGCGGCCCGAGACCATCGCCGCCATGGCCGAGACGCCGTCGGTCTGCGAGCACCTGCACCTGCCGCTCCAGTCGGGTAGCGACCGGGTGCTGGCCGCCATGCACCGCGGCTACACCGCCGAGCGCTACCTCGAGCGCCTGGCCGCCGCCAGGGCCGGTATCCACGACCTGGCCGTCTCGACCGACATCATCGTGGGCTTCCCCGGTGAGACCGATGCCGACTTCGAGGCGACGCTCGAGGTGGTCGCCGAGGCCGGGTACGACTCGGCATTCGCCTTCGTGTTCTCGCCCCGTCCGGGCACCGAGGCCGCCGACCGAACCGACGAGTTCGTCGACCACTCCGTGTGCGTGGAGCGTTTCGAGCGGCTCCTGCGGGTCCTGCGCCGGTCGTCCGTGCTTCGCCACGAGGCCCGCATCGGGTGCACCGAAGAGGTCCTGATCGAGGGGCCGTCCAAGCG
>CAJXIS010000219.1 GCA_913054115.1 uncultured Acidimicrobiaceae bacterium
GCCGAGGCATGGGCCGACAGCGCCGATGGCCGTAGGTTCCTGGGACTGCCGACCAAGGTCGAAGAAGAGGCCGCCGCCACATGGGCCGACAGCGCCGATGGCCGTAGGTTCCTGGGGCTGCCGACCAAGGCCCAGGCGGACGCCGCCACCACGGCATGGCTGGCCTCCACCGAAGCAGCCAACTACCTCGGCGAGGGCCCGGCCACGACCACGGACTGGCTCGCCACCGACAACGCAACCGCCTTGCTCGGCGCGATTGCGGCTGCGGAGACGGCAGCTGCGACGGCGGCGACGAACTCGTGGCTGGCCACCGACGCGGCTACAGCGTTCCTGGCCTCACTGGGCTGAGCACAGCGGCCCGGCCGCCGGGCCCATGACCGACCTGACGCCTGCGGGTGCGGCGGCGCTCGACGCCATCGATCCGCTGGCCGGGTTCCGGTCGGCGTTCGTCCATGACGACTCCGACCCGGACCTCATCTACCTGGACGGCAACTCCCTCGGCCGCCTCCCCACAGCGTCGCTGGACCTGGCCGACGATGTGCTGCGCCGGCAGTGGGGCCGGCGCCTCATCCGCAGCTGGAACGAGGGCTGGTTCGAGACGCCGCAGCGGATCGGCGATCGCATCGCCGAACTGGTGGGCGCCGGCCCGGACGAGGTGGTCCTGGCCGATTCGACCTCGGTCGTCCTCTACAAGGCGGCGGTGGCTGCGCTGAAGGCCCGTCCGGGCCGTACCCGGATCCTCACCGACGACCTCAACTTCCCCTCCGACATCCAGGTCCTGCGGGCCGCAGCCGAGGCTGCGGGTCCCGACCACGAGGTCGTGGTACTGCCGACCGACAGTATCCATGGCCCCGTAGCCGGACTTGCCGACGCCCTGGTCGGGCAAGGGGGCGCTGACGTTGCCCTGGTGTCGTTGAGCCATGTCGCCTACCGATCGGGCTGGTGCTGGGACCTGGCAGCGACAACCCGGATTGTCCACGAGGCCGGTGCGTTGGTGCTCTGGGACCTCTGCCACTCGGTCGGTGTCGTTCCGATCGACCTCGGCGCCGCCGATGCCGATCTGGCGGTGGGCTGCACCTACAAGTACCTCAACGGCGGCCCCGGCTCGCCGGCGCTGCTCTACGTGAACGCCGACCGGACCGAACTGCGCAACCCCCTGCGGGGTTGGTACGGCTCCGACGACCCGATGGGCTTCGGCTTCGACGCCGGCCCGGCCGACGGGGCCTCGCGCTTTTTGACGGGCACCCCGCCGATCCTCTCCACGGCGCTGGTCGAACCGGGTGTCGACCTCACCCTCGAGGCGGGGATGGACCGCATCCGTGCCAAGTCGGTTGCCCTGACCGAACGGTTCATCTCCCTCGCCGACCTGCACCTGGCTCCACTCGGGTTCGAGGTGCGCACGCCCCGCGACCCCGGGCAGCGCGGCTCGCACGTCGCGCTCTTCCACGCCGAGGCACAGGCCGTGTCCCAGGCGCTGGTCAACGAGGCCCTGGTGATCTCCGACTATCGGCCCCCGGACCTCGTCCGCTTCGGGTTCGCCCCCCTCTACATCGGGTTTACCGACGTCGACGAGGCCGTTCGGCGAACCGTGGACATCGTCGAATCGGGTGGCATCGACCGCTGGCGGGGCGTCCAGCCGGTCGTCCCGTAGCCCCGGTCAGGTTCCGGAGATCCGCCCGGCCACCCGTTCGGCGATGACGTCGCCGATGGCCAGCGAAGCCGTGGCCGCCGGCGAGGGTGCGTTCACCACATGGACCGAGCGGTCTCCGTCGACCATGTGGAAGTCGTCGAGCAGGGCGCCCCTGCGGTCGAGGGCCTGCGCCCGGATGCCCGACGGCGCCCGCCGGAAGTCGGCAGGGTCCAGGTCCGGGACCAGTCGCCTGGCCGCCTGGGCGAACCGCTTCCGGCTGAGCGAACGAAGGAGCTCGTCGAGCCCAGGCCGCCAGTAGCGGCCGACCAGCCGGGCCGTCCCCGGCCACGTCAGGGTCTCGAAGAGGTCGCGCAGTGACACCGCTCCTCGGCCGTAGCCCTCCCTGGCGAGGGCGAGCACGGCGTTGGGTCCGGCGTGCACGCGGTCGTCCAGCCCGCGGGTGAGGTGGACGCCGAGGAACGGGAAGCGCGGGTCGGGCACCGGGTAGACCAGCCCCCGGACCAGGCCCGCCGATGGCCCCACCACGTCCAGGTACTCGCCCCGGAAGGGCACGATCCGGGCCCCCGGTTCGCTGCCGGTCCGGCGTGCCAGGCGGTCGCCCTGGAGGCCGGCGCAGCCGACGAGGAAGCGGCCGGACACCGGACCGGTGTCGGTCGCCAACTCCCAGCCATCGGCGGTGGGGGAACCCCCGGTGACCCGGACCCCGGTCCGGACGGAGCCACCTGCTTCGATGACGAGGTCGGCGAGTCGGCGTGCGGCGGCCCCGAAGTCGGCCCGTCCGGTCGAGGGGACGTGGAGGGCCGCCGTGCAGCGGATGTGCGGCTCGTGGTCGGCGGCCGCCCCGGGCGTCAGCTCCTCGACGGCCACGCCGTTCGCCCCGGCCCGTTCGGCGAGGTCGCGCAGTCGTGCCACCTCGGCCCCGTCGACGGCGACGACGAGCTTGCCGCAGCGGTCGTGGGCGACATCGTGCTCGGCACAGAACTCGAGCATCCGGTCTGCGCCTTCCACCGCCAGCCGGGCCTTGAGCGATCCAGGCGCGTAGTAGATGCCCGAGTGGATGACGCCGCTGTTGCGACCGGTCTGATGGGTGGCGAGCTCCTGCTCCTTCTCGAGGACCGTGACCGAGGCACCGGGGAGGCGCTGGACGAGTGCCCATGCGGTCGCCAATCCGAGGATGCCGCCGCCCACGACCACGACGTCGGAGGAGGGGCGGGTCATGCGGCGACGCTAGCCGCGGCGCCGATCGCGACATTGGGGCATGATCGTGGGATGCGACGCCGGCACGACCAGCACGGGGGCCTCCCCATCAGGTTGGGTCCGGCGTCGAACGGCGAGTTCGTGCCGCCACCCGCCTCACCGGTCGTCCGCGAGGCCATCCGCCGGGCCAACGCAGAGGCCGAGGTGTTGGCCCGACGCCTTGGCATGTCGAGGCGGAGGTTCCTGGCCTCCCTCGGCGGCTCGGCCCTGACGCTGATGGTCCTCGACGCCTGCGCCTCCGCCGAACGGGCCACCCGGGCGAGCTCGACAACCACCACCTCCACTTCCACCTCGACCTCCACCTCCACCACGACCACGACCACGACCTCCACCTCCACCACGACGCTGCCACCCACCACCACGCTGCCACCCACCACGACCGGCGGCACCTACGAGATCCCGCCCGAGGCGACCACCGAGCCCGAGGTCGCCGAGCAGGTCCTGGCCGGCGACGAGTTCGTGATGGATCTCCAGGCCCACCTGCTGGACTATGACCTCACGCCCGACGTGCCGTGGGACGGCACCCCGTTCCTCGGACAGCTCTTCCCCCAGATCGCCTGCGGCGAGACCGACCCCAGGGCCTGTTTCTCGATCGAGGCGTTCCTGGACCTGTTCTTCCTGCAGAGCGACACCTCGCTGGCCGTGCTCTCGGCCATCCCGGTGCCCGGTCCCGACAACCCGCTTTCGGCTGAGGTCATGGTGGCCACTCAGCGCATGGCCGACGCCCTGTGCGCCGAGGGACGGGTCCTCGCCCACGGCCAGGCCATGCCGAACCTGGGCGACCCGGCGGCGATGGTCGAGTCGATGGCCGGGCTGCGCGATCGCTACCCGATCATCGCATGGAAGGCCTACACGCACCTCCCGGCAGCGGTGCCGTTCTTCCTCGACGACCATGATCCCGACGGCGTGCCCGTCGGCCGCCCGTTCCTCGAGGCGGTCCGACAGGTCGGCCCCCCGGTGGTGTGCGTCCACAAGGGGTTCCGCGGCGTGGGCGGGGGCTCCGGACGATTCGCCGACCCGGTCGACATCGGGCCCGCCGCCGCCGCCAACCCCGACATCTCGTTCGTCGTCTACCACTCGGGCTTCGAGGCGGATGTGGCCGAGGGCCACTATGACCCCTCGGCGCCGAACGGCGGTGTCGACCGGCTGATCGCCTCACTCGAGCGGGCGGGCGTCGGTCCCGGCCGGAACGTCTACGCGGAGCTCGGTTCGACGTGGCGCTTCCTCATGTCCCGGCCCGATCAGGCCGCCCACGTGCTGGGCAAGCTGCTGTCCGCCGTGGGCGTGGACAACGTGGTGTGGGGCACCGACTGCCTCTGGTACGGCTCGCCCCAGGACCAGATCGGAAGAGCGTCGTGTAGGGAAAGAGTGTAGATCTCGGTGGTCGCC
>CAJXIS010000220.1 GCA_913054115.1 uncultured Acidimicrobiaceae bacterium
CCTCCTCGTAGTCGAGCAGGAGTGCCTCGTGGCTGGTGTAGAAGTCGACCTGGCTGAGTTGGGACAGGTGGTCGGAGGTGATGCCACAGGCGCGCATGAACTGGACCGCACGGTCGATCTCTGCGGCCAGTTCGTCGTAGCGCCGTCCGGCGGGGCTGGCGGCGACGAACTCCCGGTTCCACTGGTGGACCTGGGCGAGGTCGGCGAAGCCTCCCTTGGTGAAGGCGCGCAGCAGGTTGAGGGTGGCGGCGGCCCGGTAGTAGCCGGTGAGGAGGCGGGACGGATCGGCCACCCGGTCGTCGGCGGTGAAGCCGATGTCGTTGACGATGTGGCCCCGAAAGGTGGGGAGCTCGACGCCGTCAATGGTTTCGGTGTCGCTCGATCGGGGTTTGGCGAACTGGCCGGCGATGCGGCCGACCTTGACCACGGGGACGCCCGTGAAGTAGGTGAGCACGACCGCCATCTGCAGGATCACACGCAGGCGGTCCCGGATCGAGTCGGCCGAGGTGTCGAACGATTCGGCACAGTCGCCGGCCTGGAGGAGGAAGGCCTCACCACGGGAGACGGCGGCCAGGCTCTCGGTCAGGTCGCGGGCCTCGCCGGCGAACACCAGCGGTGGCAGGCTGGCCATCTCCTCGAGGATGGCCTCATGGGCGACCTCATCGGGCCAATCGGGCTGTTGCAGCGCCGGACGGTCACGCCAGGTTCGAGGGTCCCAATGTGCGGCGTGGCGCATCTGCGCCGCGTTGGACGAGCCGGTTGGGGGGGAGGTGTCCACGGGGGAGCAGCCTACGGGGAGGGCGCGCGCGTGCCCCGATGAGTATTCGAGGGTTGCAGCTGAGGTCGGCAGGGTTGCCGACGCGAGATGTCGCTCAGGCGGCGTCGTTGGCGAAGTCGACGGCGCGCTCGCGCACGGTGTTGACGGCCCGCTTGACCAGGCGCCGGGCGGCCTCGGCGGTAACGCCCAGTTCCTCGCCGACCTCGCGGTAGGAGCGCTTGCGGCCGTCGTGGAGGCCGAAGCGCTGTTCGACGGCGTAGCGGGCCCGGGTGTCGAGGACGTCGAGCAGGCTCGTCGCCATGTCGTTCTCGGCCTGGGTCATGACCACGGACTCGGGGCCCGGCTTGGAGTCGGGAAGCAGGTCGACCAGCTCGTTGCTGTCGTCGTCGCCGATGGTGCGGTCGAGGGAGGTCGGGGTGGTCAGGCGGTGCAGTCGGGCGTGCTCCTCGTCGAGCTCGTCGCCATTGCCGGAGACGGCCCGGAGGGCGGCTCGGAGGCTGGCCGAACGGTCGCCCGGGAGGCGGACCAGGCTGGCCTTCTGGTCGAGGGCCCGGCCGATGGCCTGACGGATCCAGAAGGTGGCATAGGTGGAGAACTTGAAGCCCTTGCGCCAGTCGAACTTGTCGACGGCGTGTTCGAGGCCGAGGTTGCCCTCCTGGATGAGGTCGAGCAGCTCCATGCCGGGAGGCAGGGGATAGCGGCGGGCGACGCTCACGACCAGGCGCAGGTTGGACCGGATGAACCGGTCCTTGGCGTGGGCGGCCTTGCGGATGGCACGGTCGAGCATCGGGCCGGTCTCGCCGGCCTCCTTCTTGGCACGGGCCTCGGCTCCGGCTTCGATGATCTGCGACAGCTCGCGCTCGTCCTGGGCGTTGAGAAGGGAAACCATCCCGATCTCGTTCAGGTACTGGCCGACGGAATCACTCATTGTCTGTTCACACTCACTTGCTTGCTTGCTGGATTCGGGGGGGGACGGTTCGCGCGCAGGCGACCGGCGATCTTTTGGGGGGCTGGGAGCTGGCCGTGGGTCATGGTGTTTCGGCTACTCCGACGTAGGGGTATCTAAGCACAGATCGGCCCCGAGGGGAAGGCCGAGATCTATGACAATGGCCACAGTTCTGCATAACCGCAGGTCAGACCCCATGAATATTTTCCATATGTGCCCTCTGGGGCGCCGAATTCGCTGCACATGGTATAGGTAGGCTCCGCCTGTGACCGAATCTGCCGTTCGCAGCCCCCGGGAGCGGATCGGCGTGCTCGGCGGCACCTTCGACCCGCCCCATCAGGGGCATGCAGCAGCAGTCCCGGCGTCGATCGGCCAACTGGGGCTTTCCCGTCTGCATCTGGTCGTCGCCAACGATCCCTGGCAGAAGACGGCCGATTCGGAGATCACCGCTGCTGTGGACCGCCTGGCGATGACCCGTGCGATGGTCGAGGGCCTGCCGTCCGGTCCCGGGCTCGTCGTCGTGGATGATCGTGAGATCCGTCGGGGTGGCCCGTCCTACATGGCCGACACGCTGGCCGAATTGGGCGACGAATATCCGGGCGCCGAACTCCTCCTGCTCCTCGGCACCGATGCCGCTGCCCTGCTCGACACGTGGGTGCGTTCGCACGAGGTCCGTGTACGTGCCACGATCGTCGTCATGCACCGGTCGGGCCAGGCGGGCGGGCCGCCGTCGGGATGGCGGTACGACACGCTCGAAGCCGACCTGCCCGAGGTGTCCAGCAGCGATCTGCGCGTCAGGTACGCGGCCGGGGCCGCCGCCGGGTGCCTGGTGCCTCCAGGTGTCGACGAGGTGATCCGTGAGCGGGGCCTCTACGGGGTCGGAGGTTCGGTGTGACCCCCGTCGAGGCACCGGAGCGTGCTCGCCTCGACGTGCCGACGCACCCGCCGCGCTTCAAGCAGCGGATTCCGACGCCGCCGTTGTCGGCCGGTTGGCGGTGGGGGTTTCCGGTCCTGCTGGTCGCCGCTGTCGTCTGGTCGGGATTCCTCGTGGTCGAGGGATTCGACCAGGTCCTCGAGAGCGAGGAGGGCGCGACCCTCGACGTGATCACCGATGTCACGGCACCCGGCTTCGAGGCCTTCGTCGAACAGACCTGGTCGCTGCTGGCCGTCTCGGAGGACGACGATGGCCGGCTCACGGGCGTGACGATTCTTGCGGTTGCCGACCGGCACAACGGTGGTGGGACCGTCCTCGTGATCCCTCCCGAGGCGGTATCCGGGGCACAGACACTGGCCGCTGCCCACGAGGCGGCGGGCATCGACGGGCTGCGTGACGCCGTGGTCGGCCTTCTCGATGTCGAGGTCAGCAACACGGCGCTGCTCACGCCGCCCCGCCTCACGAGCCTTGCCGAGCCGGCTGGCGCCGTCCTGGTCCCGATCGACGACGCCGTGATCGATGGGGCCGATGCGTCCGCCTACCTGGGGCAGGCGTTCGACGACCCGATGATGCGGGTCGCCCGGCAGGAGGCATGGTGGCGGGCATGGTTCGCGACGATAGGAGCAGCCTCCGATCCGGCCGACCGACTGCCTGCCATCGTCATCGAGTTGGTCGATGTGGTCACTGCAGTGGCCGGTGGCAACGTCCGGGTGCTGGCCTGGCCGTCGCCGGCTCCCGGGGAGGAGTGGGTCAAGCGGACGGTGGTCGAGACCTTCCCCTTCCCGATCCCGGCCGTTCCGGGGGCGCGGGCGACGGTGCGGCTCCTCAACGGCAACGGCGATTTCTCGCTCAACGGGCTCGCCCGCGAGCTGCTCGTGGCGCAGGACGCCGAGGTCTCGGTGGTCGGCAACCACGAGAACTTCGACGTGATCGGCACTCGGGTGCTCTACCGGGACCCGGCCCTCGAGGCCGAGGCCGCCCGCCTGGCGGTGGTCGTCGGTGGCGGCACGCTCCACGACCCGCTGCTCAGCCCGGCTGCCGACCTGACCGTGATCCTCGGTGCCGACTTCGTCGCAGAACACGGTTCGGCCGCTGCGGATGACGGGTCTGCCGACGCATCGACGGGTGGCGGCGCTTGAGGCAGCGCCGGATAGCGTCGCAGCAGTGATGCCCGAGACGACCGCCCCCGCCGACGCGACGACATCTGAAGGTCTCCGGATCTGGGCGCTCGAGGCGGCCCGGGCGGCCGAGCAGGGTCTTGGCCGCGACACCGTGATCATCGATGTGGGCGACATTCTCTCGGTGACCGACCTGTTCGTGATCACCAGCGGCGCCAACCGCCGCCAGGTCCGGGCCATCGTCGACGATGTCGAGCAGATGGTCGCCGTCGCCGGAGGCCCCCGGCCCCTCCGTATCGAGGGGGCCGAGCGCAGCGAGATGGGCGGCGGCCACCTGTGGATCCTGATGGACTACGGCGGCTTCGTGGTCCACGTCTTCGATGACGACTCGCGTGCCCACTACGACCTCGAACGCCTCTGGTCCGACCGCCCGAGGTTGGAGTTCAGCGAGGCCTGACCGGACAGGTGATGCGCCTTCTCAGGGTCGTAGATGGAGCGCTCGGACGGTGCCAGGCCCCC
>CAJXIS010000221.1 GCA_913054115.1 uncultured Acidimicrobiaceae bacterium
CTTCGCCGGATCTTCCTTTGACTCGATGATCTGGATGAAACGCATGGCCCTACCTCCTGCTAGCGGACGTGGCTGTCAGTGGACGTGGACTGGGCGAGCGCCCTGGCTCAGCTGACGAACTCGAAGACCAGGTAGAGCACCAGGGTGATCACGAAGCCGACCTTGATCGTGCTCCGGTGCTTGTCGAGGACGAACTTGTTGATGGCGTTGTCGTAGCCGCCCAACTTCCCGAGGGCCGACACCTCCATCACGATCCAGATCACCAGGAAGACGATCCAGAGGGTCCAGCGGCCGCCCGTCGACGGACCGAATCCGACACCGCCCATGATCTCGTCGCCGAAGGCCGACGCGAAGTGGCTGGGCCACATCATGAAGAAGATGAGGGGGATCGAGAACAGGGTGTTGACCCGGCTGGCCCGTGCGGCCCGCTTGGCGGCGGCCGGTGCGGCGGGGTCGGCCTCGCCGCCCTCGCTGACCGACACCGAGGAGCCGATGGCGATCTGCTGGGCCGGCCAGATGACCATCCAGACGTTGGCGGCCATCGTCGTGCCGAGCAGGGCGCCCCAGGCGATGCCGATGCCGGCCGAGGTGTTCCAGTAGTCGGGCATCAGCTCGCCGAGCGTCCGCTGGTGGGCGAGGATCCAGATACCCGAGATCCAGGTGGCCGCAGCGGCCCAGCGGAACCACCACAGCGTGCGCCAGGTGATCTTGCGGAGCGCCTCGCCACGGGCACCGTCGCTCATCTCGCCGAAGGCTGCGCCCTGGATGAAGTTGAAGAAGTAGAGGAGGCCGATCCAGGTGATGCCGGCCAGGTAGTGGGCGTAGCGGCCGATGGCCTGACCGCTGCCGGAGAAGCCCATCCAGTCGTTGAATAGTTCCACGTTGATCGCTCCAGGTAACTTAAGTCGAGAAGGGTCGTCGGACCTGCCGATCATGGCACGCCGCATGAGGGACTCCAAGCATCAGCGTCAAGTTTCCCGAGGAACCACCCGCTTCCTGTCGGCCGGGATCCGGATGGCACCATGACTGGATGGACCTGACAGCGATCGACCTCTCGGATGCGAAGTTCTGGGATCGTCCGCTGACGGAACGTGCCGCGGCCTTCGACCTGCTGCGTGCCGACGACCCGTACCGCTATTTCGACCTGCCAGCCGAGATCACGGAACAGTTCCCGCAACGGGGGTTTCATGCCCTCGTGCGACACGCCGACGTGGCGGACGCCAGCCGTCGTCCCGACGACTTCTGCAGCGGCCGGGGCGGTACCTCGGCGGTGGACCTGCCGAGCAGCGAGCTGACCCGTTTCTTCGGGTCGATGATCTCGATGGACGACCCCCGCCACCGGCGGCTGCGGTCGGTCGTCTCGGCCGGCTTCACGCCTGGTCGCATCCGGGCCCTCGAGGACGCCGTCCAGCGGATCGCCGTCGAGATCGTCGACGACCTGCTCGAACGTGGGCCCTGCGACTTCGTGACCGAGGTGGCTGCCCGGCTGCCGCTGCAGATCATCTGCGAGATGATGGGGGTCCCCGAGGAGCAGTGGGGCCTGGTGTTCGAGCAGTCCAACACGATCCTCGGAAGTCAGGACGACGAGTACCGACGCGACGACATCGACACGGGCGCCCAGTTGTTCCTCGCCGCCTACCAGCTGACCGAACTGATGCAGGGGCTCATCGCCGAGCGGGTCGAACACCCGACCGACGACCTCACCTCGGCGCTCGTCCACGCCGAGGTCGACGGCGAACGCCTCGAGCACGACGAGATCGCCTCGTTCTTCATCCTCCTGGTGGTGGCCGGCAACGAGACGACCCGCAATGCGATCTCGTGGGGACTCCACCTGCTGACCGAGTACGAGGACCAGCGGGCCGCATGGTGGGACGACTTCGAGGGGGTGGCATCGACGGCCGTCGAGGAGGTCGTGCGCTGGGCGTCGCCGGTGATCTCGATGCGCCGGACGGCCACCCGGGACGGCGTGCGGCTGGGGGAGCGCGAGTTCGCCGAGGGCGACAAGGTCGTCCTGTACTACTGGGCCGCCAACCGGGACCCCGAGGTGTTCGACGAGCCGTTGGGATTCGACGTGCTCCGCTCGCCCAACGACCACTTCGGCTTCGGCGCCCCCGGGCCGCACTTCTGCCTCGGCGCCCACCTGGCCAGGCGCGAGATCACGGTGATGTGGCGGGAACTGTTCGAGCGGGTGCCGGGCATCCATGCCACCTCGGCGCCCGACCGCCTGACCAGCGGGTTCATCAACGGCGTGAAGCACCTGCCCTGCGCCTGGTAGCGCAGGGATGCCCGGCCTACTTCACCCGCTCGACAACCCAGCGGCCTCCGACAACTAGTCCACGACCACGTCGGCGAAGCGGTCCCGCAGGGTCTTCTTCGAGAACTTGCCGACCGAGGTCTTGGGGACCTCGTCGATGAACTCGATCCGGTCCGGATACCACCACTTGACGACCCGGCCGTCCAGCCAGGCGAGGACGTCGTCGGCGCTGAGCGAGGCGCCCTCGGCGACCACGACACAGGCCATCGGTCGCTCGCCCCACTTGGCGGAGTTCACGCCGATGACGGCGGCCTCGACCACGTCGGGGTGGGCCATGATCTCGAGTTCGAGTTCGACCGAGCTGATCCACTCGCCGCCCGACTTGACGAGGTCCTTGGTGCGGTCGACGAGGCGGATGTAGCCCTCGGAGTCGGCGATGGCGACGTCGCCGGTCTTGAGCCAGCCGTCGGCGGTGAACGACTCGGCTGCCCGCTCGTCGTTGTAGTAGGTCCTGGCCACCCATGGCCCCCGCACCTGGAGCTCGCCACGGGACTCGCCGTCCCATGGCAGCTCGGCGTCGGTCTCCTGGTCGGCGATGCGGAAGTCGACGCCGGGGACGATGAGGCCGACGTTCGTGCGCAGGTCGGCCTTGGCGTCGTCGTCGAGGTGCTCGAGGGTGGACTTGATGGTGCAGACGGCCGCCAGCGGGCTGGTCTCGGTCATGCCCCATGCCTGCAGGATCGGCAGCCCGGTCTGGGCGCGGTAGCCCTCGGAGAGGGCCTTGGAAACCGCCGATCCGCCGCACGGGATGGCCCGCAGCGACGACACGTCACGGCCTTCCAGCTCAGGCAGCACACCCATCCAGATCGTGGGCACGCCTGCGGCCAGCGTGACCCGTTCGGACTCGATGAGGTCGGCCAGCGCCGGGGCGCTGAGGTCGGAGCCCGGCATCACGAGCGTGGCGCCGGTGGCGACGCCGGCATGTGCGAGGCCCCAGGCGTTGGCGTGGAACATCGGCACGACGGGCAGGATCACGTCGCTCTCGTTGACCCCGAGCGTGTCGGCCATCATCGCCCCGAAGGTGTGGAGCACCATCGAGCGGTGCGAGTAGACGACGCCCTTCGGGTTGCCGGTGGTGCCCGAGGTGTACATCATCGAACCCGCCCGGTTCTCATCGACGTCGACCCAGTCGACGGGCGCTGCGGCGGCCAGCAGGGCCTCGTAGTCGTGGACCTCGGGGCGGATGGCGTCGGCGTCTGGAGCAGGTGCGCCGTCGTCCATGAGGACCACGTGGCGGACCGTTTCGAACTGGTCCATGAGTGGCCAGATCAGCCCGGCGACCGAGTGGTCGAGGAAGATGACCTCGTCCTCGGCGTGGTTGACGATGTAGGTGAGCTGGTCGGGGAAGAGCCGCAGGTTGAGGGTGTGTGCCACCCGGCCACTGCACGGTGGCGCGAAGTAGAGCTCGAGGTGGCGTGCGGTGTTCCATGCGAACGTGGCGACCCGGCCGTCGTCGCTGATCCCGAGGTCGTCGAGCACGCCGCCGAGCCGGCGGGTGCGTTCGCCCCACTCGCCGTACGAGAGTCGTTCCCGTCCGGCCGGCGTGGCGGTCACGATCTCCTTGGCGGCGTGGAGCTTCGTGCCACGGTCGAACAGGTGGACCAGCGACAGCGGGGTGTCCATCATCAGGCCGTCCATCGGGTGCTCCTCGTGTCTGGTGAGTTGGTTCTCGTGTGGGGTCGGTTTCCCGCGGTCCCTCGAAGGGGAGCGCGTACCGGACGGTAGCAAACGGGGCGGTGACGGCGTCAGCCGAGGACGGCGATGCAGCCGACGGCAATCAGTGCGAGGTTGCGCACCACGTCGGCCCACGAGAGCGGTCGCGTCGACCATGCCCCGAAGCAGCCGCAGCCCTCGGTGTGGCCGGCCCGGAGGCGGCCGACGAGCAGCGTGGTGAAGGCGGCCAGCAGGGCCACGGCGCTGGCGCCACCCGTGACCGGGTCGAGGACCAGCAGCAGGGCGGTGGCCAGCTCGACGACGGGG
>CAJXIS010000222.1 GCA_913054115.1 uncultured Acidimicrobiaceae bacterium
TCGCCAAGCTGGCCAGCGCCTTCGTGCTGCTCACCCTCGGGCTCGTGAACCTCGCCGTGCTGGTGCTGCGTGCCTCACGGATCCCGTCGTATGCGCCGGCCTTCCGGTCGCCGATGTATCCGGTCGTCCAGTTCATCGGCATCCTCGTCTCGGTCGCCCTGATCTCCCGCCTGGGCCCGCTGGCCTGGGGCTTCGTCCTCGTCGTGTCGGCGATGGGGTGGACCTGGCACCGTGTCTATGCGACCGGTCGCACGAAGCGGGCCGGCGCCATCCGCAACGTGTTCCAACGCTGGGGCGAGGACGTCGACACCGGCCTCGACCGGGAGATGAGCGCCGCCATGGCTGGGCACGGCCTGCGCAGTGGCGACGACTACACGGGCCTCATCGCCAGGGCCGCCGTGCTGAGCATCCCGGAGGGCACCGACATCGCCGAGGCCGCCGACCGGGCCTCGTCGGTGCTGGCCGATCGCATCGGCCTCTCCCAGGAGCGGGTGACCGAGCGGTTCCTCGAGACGGGTTCGTTGTGGATCCAGCCGTCCGACGACCACCCGACCGCCACGCCCATCGCCCTGTTCGAGGCCATCGAGGACGACCTCCTCGTGATCGTGCGGGCGGCGTCCGGCATCAGCATCCCGATCACCTGGGGTGGGTCGGGCGAGCGGGTCAACGCCCTGTTCTTCCTGGCCGGCACGACCTCGAACCCCGGTCGGTCGCTGCGCCTGGCGGGGGAGTTGGCCGGCTTCCTCCACAGTGGGGCCCGGATGGTGGGGCGCGCCATGACCGAGGCGGATGTGAAGACGGCGCTGCTGCCCGACCTGACGGTGCGCCAGTACGCCCTGTTGCCGGAGGGCCACGACGCCGGCCTCATCGGCCACCGGATCGCCCAGCTGGACTTCCCCGAGGGGGTCGAGGTGGCGGCCGTGACCCGGCTCGGCGTGGTGCTGCCGGCCGAACCGGACCTGGTCCTCGAGGCCGACGACCAGTTGACCGTGTACGGCCCCGAGGCGGTCATGCCACCGGCCGGCGAGCCCGTCCCCGTGACCTACCTCGACCGCTGAGGTTTTTCGGGCACGCCCCTCGCCGAGCTGTCATCCTGGTGTCGTGGACCTCGGCCTCGAGTGGGACTTTCGCGAACGGGCATTCGCGCACCTGCGCGCCGTGCAGTTGCGGACCGGGGGACCGGTGCGACAGGCGGAGGTCGCCGACTTCGACCACCTGGGGGAACGGGTGCGCCTCATGCCGACGATGCGGGGCATCTGGAAGCCGCGCCAGCTCGGGGCAGCCCTGAGCTTCGTCACCACCTTCTCGGGAGGTGGCATCGCGCCATACGAAGATGTCGAAGGACCTGACGGCCTGCTCCGGTACAAGTGGCAGGGCGTCGATCCCCTCAATGCCGACAATCGGGCGATGCGCTCCGCCATGGAGAACAGACTTCCGCTGATCTATTTCAAGGGCATCGCCAAGGGCCTCTACGAGCCGATCTACCCGGTGACGCTCGTTGGCGAGGAGCCCGGTCAGATGCAGTTCGTCGTGGCCCTCGACGAGGTGTCGGTCGGACACTGGGAACACCGGAACGTCATCGACCTCGAGACCGTCCGACGGTACGCCATGCGGATGACCAAGGTCCGGGTCCACCAGCCGGTGTTCCGCTCGGTGGTGCTGCAGGCGTATGGGCGCCGGTGCGCACTGTGCAACCTCGGCCACACGGAGTTGCTGGACGCTGCCCACATCAGGCCCGACGCCGAAGGCGGAGATCCGGTGGTCACCAACGGCATCTCCATGTGCAAGATCCATCACGCCGCCTATGACGCCGAGATCATCGGCATCCGGCCCGACCATGAGATCAGGGTTCGAGACGACGTGCTCGTCGAAGAGGACGGCCCGACGTTGCGGTATGCCCTCCAGGGCGTTCACGGCCAGCAGCTGCAGCTACCCAGGCAGCGCAAGGCGCGACCATCGACCGAGTTGCTCGACGAACGGTGGGAGAAGTTCCTCGCAACCGCCTGAGTCAGCCGACGAGCAGGCGGCGGATCTCGGCGACGCCGGCGAGCGCCTCGTCGGGAGAGCCGGCGATGGGGGCGATGTTGAAGTCGACCGCTCCCGCCTCGGCGAGTGGCCGCAACCAGGAGACGATGTCGTCCGGGGTGCCGACCGGCGAGTACTTCTCGAAGGCCGAGTAGGGCGCCCCGTAGAAGCGTTCCATGGCGGGACCGAGGCGTGAAGCCCCTTCGTCCGGCGTGTCGCCGAGGCCGACCCAGATCTGGTAGCCGTGCCGCCACGCCACCCCGGTGCGTCCGGATTCGGCGGCGACCCGTTCGGCCAGCGCCACGCCCTCTGCGAACCGACGCGGCGAACACCAGGAGGCCAGCCAGCCGTCGCCCCGGCGGCCCGCCCGCTCGACGGCGGCGTTCGACCGGCCGCCGACGGTCACCGGGATCGGCGGATCGGGTGGCGGGCTGATCGTCACGGCCGGCGCCTCGTAGAAATCTCCGCTGTGGTCGACGGTCTCCCCGGCCAGGAGTGGGCGCAGCACGTCGAGCGCCTCGTCGGTCCGGCGGCCGCGGGTTGCCGGATCGACGCCGACGACCTCCATCTCGTGGCGGTCCTCGCCGCCGACCCCGACGCCGAACGTGACCCGGCCGGGTGCCTGCTCGGCGAGCGTCGAGAGTTGGCGGGCGACGGCGACCGGATGGCGCAGCGCCAACAGGTAGACGCCGACGTAGACCCCGATCGATGGATGCAGGCCGGCCAGCCAGGACACCGTCATGAGGCCGTCCCTGCCCCGACCGCCGAAGAAGGCGACGTGGTCGGCGGTGACGAGGTGGTCGATGCCCGCCTCGGCTGCGGCGTGGACGTAGGTGGCGGCGTCCCCGTGGTCGGTGAACCCGGCGGGTGGTATCGACACGCCGACCCGGAGGTGGTGTGCGCCGCCGGGTGTCGGGGTCACGGGGTGCGCTTCTCGCCGAACCGGTTCCAGGAGGTGATCTTCTCGGCGCCGCGGTAGCGGGGGGCCACGCCCCACCTGCCGGTCGGGTGGCCGAGCGGCATGAGGGCCAGCACCTCGTAGCGCTCGGGGATGCCGAGCAGCTCGCGCACCTCGTCCTCGTAGATGCGGTGCAGGGTGGTGATCGTCGTGCCGAGCCCGAGGGAGCGGGCGGCCAGGATCAGGTTCTGCACGGCGGGGTACACCGAGGCGTAGGTGGGGCCGACCGGCATCGGGCCCTCGTCGTCGTGCACGGTCATGTCGATCGACGGCATGAGCACGAGGATGTGGACCGGGGCGTGCTCGAGGTTCTCCGCCAGGTGCACGGTGGCCCGGTTGTTGCGCTCCCAGCCCTCGCGCACCTTGTCGTTGGGGAACTCCGTGGGTGCGATCGCCGGCTCGTAGCGGGCCCAGCCCCGGCGGTAGATCTCGGCGAGGCCGAGCCGGAGGTCAGGGTCCTGCACGACGAGGAACTGGTACGGCTGGATGTTGCCGCCGCTCGGCGCCTGGACGGCCGCCCGCAGGCAGGTCCAGAGGTCCTCGTCGCTGACCGGCTCGGTGGACAGTCGCCGCATCGCCCGGGTGGTCATGAGCCCCTCCAAGAGGCTCAGGTCGTCGCCGAATCGGGTCTCGTCGGTCATGGGTTGCTCCTCGGTCATCGGCCCGTGAAGCGAGGGTCTCGCTTCTCGGCAAGTGCGGCCAGTGCCTCGGCGTGGTCGTCGCTGCCGAAGGTCACGATCTCGAGGGCGCTGGCCTGCTCGAAGGCGCTCCACGAGGTCTGTTTCATCCAGGCGTTGATCGCCTGCTTGGTGTACTGGACGGCGAGCGGGGGTCCGGCGGCCAGCCGCTGCGCCCAGGCCAGGCCGGCGGCGCGGCACGACTCGGCGTCCGGGGTGGTCTCGGCGACGAGGCCGAGGCGTTCGGCGTCTGCGGCGGTCAGCGCATCGCCCGTCAGGAGGTAGCGCTTGGCGAGCATCGGGCCGAGCGCCAGCGGCCAGGCGATGGTGCCTCCGTCGCCTGCCACCAGGCCGACCCGGACGTGCGGGTCGCCGAGGCGGGCGGTCTCGGCCATGACGACCACGTCGCAGAGCAGGGCGATGCTGGCGCCGAGTCCCATGGCGTGGCCGGTGATCGCGCAGACGATCGGCAGGTGGACGTCGAGGAGGTCGTCGATCATCCGGCGGGCGTCGAGGCGCAGGTCCTCGAGCCGTCCGGGCTCCCGGAGTTGCGGGAACCAGTCGAAGTCGCCGCCGGCGGAGAACGACGATCCGGTGCCGGTGAGCAGCACGGCTCGGGCATCGCG
>CAJXIS010000223.1 GCA_913054115.1 uncultured Acidimicrobiaceae bacterium
CTAGGCGGCCTTTCCAAGGCCCCATCCGACCCCCCCCATCGTTAACTCGACCCTGCCTGCGAAAGAGGGGGTAGGCGACATTCGCCAACTGCCACTGGTCCGGTAGATAGCCCCCGCCGGTCAGGCCGTTCTGGCAGGGCTGCTGGTCGGCTCTTAGGAGGGTGTGACCAAGATGGCAGCGCCGTGGGCCGCGATGGACAGGTGCCCCGCGTCGGCGGCCACAACCCCCGGGGTGGCATAGGCGACCGCCCCGTCGACTGGTATTTCCGCCTGGTGCGCGTGTCCAGAAGTGTTGGCCACCACGGTGACCGGACCGCGTCGGTAGCTGATGACCGGACCATCACCGCCGTCGGTCCAGACCACTGGCTCGTTGACCAGATCAGGTAGGTCCCGGCGGGCGGCCAGCAGATCGGTGTAGCGGCTGTGCCATGAGCCAGGGCGGTTTACCTGGGCCTGGGCGGTCTCGTCGTCCGCCCGGCGGTCCGAGTACAACCACGGCTCGCCGGTGGTAAACCCGGTCCCCGGCCCTGGCTCCCACGGCATGGGGGTGCGGCAGCCATCACGGCCGCTTTCCACCGGGTCGAGTACCGCCCCGGGTGGCACCCGGCCGTCTACCAGGCCCAGTTCCTCGCCCTGGTAGAGGACCGGCACGCCAGGCAGGCAGGAGATCAGCACGTTAAGAGCCAGGGTCCGTTCCCGGCCCAGATCACCACCGCCGAACCGGGAGGGTGACCTCGGCACGTCGTGGCTACCAGTTGCCCACAGGAGTCGCTCGCCGAGCAGGTCGACCGGCGCGGCCAAGGCCCGGCGGAGTTCGTCAACGTCCCAGTCGACATGCATCGGTTCGAACCAGAACCCCCCGTGCATTCCGTCACCTGGTACCAGGTCGGCCAGACCCTGCGGGTCCCGGTGGTAGGTCTCGCCTAGGAGGTAGGCGTCGTATTCGTCGCAGATGGCCCGCCACCGGCGGAACACCTGGTGGCTTTCGGGTTGGAACACGTCGTGGCGGTGATCGAAGGCCAGCCATTGTTTGGCTCGGCCGGCGATCGGGTCCCAAGGCCCGACTTGAGGGTTGGAGCGCAGTCGGTCGTCTTTGACCAGGGCGCCAGCCACGTCGATTCGGAAGCCGTCGACCCCTCTTTCCAGCCAGAAACGGAGGATCCGGTCGAATTCGTCGACCACCGATGGGTTGCGCCAGTTGAGGTCGGGCTGTTCGGGGAGGAACAGGTGCATGTAGTACTGGCCAGAAGCTTGGTCCAGAGTCCAGGCTGGGCCACCGAAATAGGCGATCCAGTTGTTCGGCGGGCCGCCGTCGGAGTCCGGATCGGCCCACACGTAGTAGTCGCGGTAATCGCTGTCCGGGCCAGTGAGGGCATCCTGAAACCAGGGGTGCGCATCACTGGAGTGGTTGGGTACCAGGTCCACCAAAATCCGCAGTCCTCGCCGGTGGGCGTCGACGATCAGGTCGTCGAAGTCGGCAAGGGTGCCGAAGCGGGGGTCGATGTCGCAGTAGTCGGCGACGTCGTAGCCCCAGTCGGCCATGGGCGACGGGTAGAAGGGGGTGATCCAGACGAAGTCGACACCCAGGTCAACCAGGTAGCCGAGCCGGCCGCGGATTCCGGTCAGGTCGCCGATGCCGTCGGCGTTCGAGTCGGCGAACGAACGGATGTAGATCTGGTATCCGATGGCGCCATGCCACCACGGCCCGGGTCCCTGTCGCCTGGCCACTGCTGTGCTTTCCACTGGTTTCAGTGTGCTCCGTGTCGGGGCCCTGTCGGCCTCAGATCGTAGAACCTAGGTGAAGATCTCGTCGGTTGGGACGTTGGAGTCTCCGCTGGCAGCCACCGACCCCCATGCCCGATGACGGCGAGTCCTACTACTGGGACGAGGACACGACCTGGCCGGAAGGGTTCAGGCGACTGAATGAAAGACTGTGCGTATGGAGATCACGTCGGTGCGAGCCGAAGCTGTAACCAACCCGGAGGTCCTGGGCAGATCGGTCGAAGGCATAGCGGATTGGCACTACCAGTTCGACCACATGAACCCACTTTGCACAGACCTGCGGTATCGCGGCCAAGCGTCTCGGTTCCAACCGCCTTGGGGCGAAGTCATGTGCGTCGTCACCACGAACTCTGGCGTATGGGGATTGGGCATGGGTTCCTTGGCTGGCGTCACAGCGCCGCTTATCAACGACTACCTAGCGCCAATGCTCTCTGGAGAACCGATCGAAGACCGCGAGCGACTCTGGGAAATGATGACGGTCGCGTGCGGTTCACATTTCGGAGCGTCGGGTGTCGCCAGTTACGCGATTAGTGCCGTCGATCTAGCACTGTGGGACGCGGCAGGAAAGCTTGCCGATAAGCCCGTCTACGAACTTCTTGGAACGACAGATCCTCAACCGGTCCGGTGCTATGCAACTGGGTCTGACCTTGAATGGTTCGGCGAGCTCGGGTTCGAGGCTTTTAAGCTGGCCTGCCCTTGGGGACCAGACACCACCGCTGCAATCGACCAACTTGTCGATCTGGTTGGCAACGGTCGCGAACTTGTGGGCCCTTCGGCTGACCTCATGCTCGATTGCTGGGCGGTCCAATCTGTTGAACACGCCATCAGCATCGGAGAGGCGGTCCGTGCCTTCGATATCGAGTGGATTGAAGACATGATCTATCCCGAGGACTGGGATGGCTACTCGCAAGTTCGTTCAGCCCTGCCCGATCACCGGCTTGCGGCCGGTGAACGCTGGTACACAGACCTTCCGTTTCTCCGAGCGATTGAGTACGGCTGGGTAGATGTTTTGCAACCAGACCCGCTTTGGGTAGGAGGAGTGACGCCGTGCCGACGGATAGCAAATGCTGCCGCTACAGCGGGATATGACCTGGCTCTTCACTGCGGAGCAAACGACAGCTACGGACAGCACCTGTCGGCTGCCCTGTCTGGCAACCTCTGGGCCGAGATGTATATCGGCTGCTCTCGCGGCTCGCCGCTCATGAACTCCTACAGGGCCACTCCGGGTATGAACCTTCCCTTAAAGGGAATGCTTCAACCGAGCGATGCGCCTGGCTTCGGCATAGAGCTCAGCCTGAGCGACATTGAGAGGGCAACTGCCTGAGGAATCAAAGAGGCGGCCTAGGCCGGTTCGGCCAAACCAGTTCTCCACACGGGGAAGCAGGCTCCACGACTTCCCGGGTGGCGCCGGCCGGTGGATCCAGCGGGCGGACGGCTACGAAGCGACCATCGTCACCGGCGAGGTGTTCATGGAGTCCGGCGAGCACACCGGGGCACTGGTCGGCCAGATGCTGCTGGGGTCGGCTGCAGGCTGAATCCTCGCCGAGGACGGGTCAGGCGGGAACGGGCTCTCCGCCGACCACCATCGGGAACTGCCGGTCGGGGTGGTTCTGCCTCGACCGCTTGGTCGGGCTGCCCTTTGACGGATCGCCTTTGACCCGCTCGGCCCCGTCAGGGGCGTACTGGAGGATGTAGGTCCTGCGGACCTCGTCGGTGGTGTTCGGGCCTGTCATGTGCGGGGTGAGTGACGAGAACACGACGACGCTGCCTGCCGCTGCCGGAACCGCCACGGCCCCCACGGGATCTTCCAGGCACTGGTGGCCCAGCGGCTCGACATAGGTGTGGGCGAGCGTGCCGCCCAGGTGCAGGCCGGGGACGACCCACGGGCAGCCGTTGTCGACCGTGGCGTCGGTGAGCGGGACCCAGCAGGTGAGGTACTGCTGGGGCTCCACGTAGGTGTACCCGTTGTCCTGATGCCACGGGAAGTGGCGGGGCTTTTCGGGTTGCTTGTAGACGAGTTGGTCCCAGTAGAGCCGGACGTCGTCACCGACCAGGTCGTGGCAGAGGCCGGCGAACACCGGGTGGGCGGCGAACCGGCGGGCCACATCCGAGGCGAGGACCACATGCGGAGAGAACAGGATCGCGCCGGCCTCGGCGATGGAGAGCCGCTCGTCGGGCATCTGGCGGAGGAACGCCTCGGTGGCTTCTGCCCGCTCGTCGACGGCCGCCGTGACCTCGTCGAGGGTCGCTGCGTCGAGGACGCCCTCGATGAGCACGTAGCCCCGTTCGTGGAATGCATCGGCCTGGTCGGCGGTCACGACCAGGTAGCCGTCGCGCGTTGGGCGCTGCCAGGCGAATTCTTCGTTCCAGGGATGGGGGCGTGGGTCCATCGGCCGACTGTAGGCGTTCGCGCCGGTTGGCTACGGTGGCGGGCCGTGCCTGCCCTGAGCAACCTCGAGCGGGAGTCGTGGGAGCGCGACGGC
>CAJXIS010000224.1 GCA_913054115.1 uncultured Acidimicrobiaceae bacterium
CGAGGCGTCGACGGTCGGTGGCCCGGTCCGGTGAACGTGGATGCACTTCGGGAAACGCCGCAACGCCCACCCCGAAGTCGGTCTCGTCCCGGACCTGCTCGATCAGGTCCATGGCGTACCGGAAGTCGCCCTCCGGGAGGTCGGGTCGCGGGTCGCCTGCCAGGGCGAGGACATCGGTGACCCCGAAAGCGGCGTAGCCCTCCAGGAGTTCGCTGATCTCCCTTCGTGTGTGGCCCACACAGGTCAGGTGCGGCATGACCGGGCAGCGGTGCCGGCCACTGACATGGCTGGCACACACATCGGCGACCATCTCGCGGGTGCGGCTGCGATCGGAGCCACCGGCGCCGTACGTGACCGAGACGAAGTCGGGTCGGCGGACGCTCAGGCGAATGGCCGTCTTGAGGGCCTCGTGGCGTGCCTGGTCGCCCTTCGGGGGGAAGTACTCGAAGCTGACTGTCGGCCTCGTACCGAGCCGTGCCGGGATCCCGCTCACCCATCGAACCTACGGAGGGGCCCACGTCGGACCACACGTGCCGTGGTCCTGTCACCTGATCCTCACCGTCCTCCCGGTCCGTGGCAGGCGACAACGACCCCTTCCCGCTGGGTGGGACGGCCCGGCGGCAGGTCCCAGGCGCCGATCTCAGGCGCCGGTCTCAGGAATGAGCGCGCTCGGCTGCCTCGACCGTGTTGCGCAGCAACATGGCCACCGTCGTCGGTCCGACGCCACCCAGTCGCGGCGTGATCCACGAGGCCACCTCTCCGACCGACTCGTCGACGTCCGCGAGGAGCTTCTTGCCCTCCCAGGAGAGTCCACCGCTCACGACGACGGCACCGGGCTTCACCATGTCAGGCGTGACGAAGCCCGGGATCCCCACGGCGGCGACGATGATGTCGGCCCGGCGGGTGTGCTCGGCCAGGTCGGGGACGGCAGAGTGCACGACCGTGACGGCGGCGTTTGCTCCGGGGGCCTTGGTGGTGAGCAGCAACGAGAGCGGGCGGCCGAGGGTCGGACCGCGGCCGATGACGACGATGTGCTTTCCGGACACCTCGATGCCGTAGTGGACGAACATGGCCTGGATCCCGGCCGGGGTGCACGGCACCGGGCCCTCCTCCTGGAGGACCAGCTTGCCCAGGTTCGTGGGGTGGAGGCCGTCGGCGTCCTTGCCCGGGTCCATGGCGAACAGGGCGGCGTTGAAGTCGAAGCCCGCCGGCACCGGGTGCTGGATGATGTACCCGTGGACGGAGGGATCCTCGTTGAAGGCGGCAACGGCCTCGTCCAGCGCCGCCGGCGACGCATCGGCCGGCACGCTGAGGTGTTGCGATGTGAGCCCGACGCTTGCGCAGGTCTCGTGCTTCTTGCGGACGTAGCCGGCGCTGGCGCCGTCGTCGCCCACGAGGATCGTGCCGAGTCCCGGCGTGATCCCCCTGGAGGCGAGCGCATCGACCCGGGTACGGACATCATCGAGCACGGCCTCGGCGACCGGCCCACCAGCGAGCAGTTGTGCAGTCATGGCGGGGCACGCTATCCCTCGATGGTTGCCGCCGGGTCGGCTCAGTGGCGGAAGTGGCGTTCCCCGGTCAGCACCATCGCCATCCCGGCCTCGTTCGCAGCGGCGATGACCTCGTCGTCGCGCATCGCACCGCCCGGCTGGATGACCGCCGTGACACCGGCGTCGATGGCGGCGTCGAGCCCGTCGCGGAACGGGAAGAAGGCGTCGCTGGCGCAGGCGCCGCCGACGGCGCGACCAGCGGCCTTCTCGGCGGCGAGGCGACCGGCGTCTCTGCGGTTCTGCTGGCCGGCGCCGATGCCGACCGCCCGACGGTCCCGGACGAGGACGATCGTGTTTGACGTGACCCGCGCCGCCACCCGCCAGGCGAACTCGAGGTCGGCCCACTCGGCGTCGGTGGGCGCCCGCTCGGTGACCACCCGCCAGCCGGTCCGGTCGAGCCCGCCGGAGGGGTCGAGTGCCAGCACGTCGGTGGTCTGGACGAGCAGGCCGCCGTCGATGCTGCGGACCTCGAGGGCCGGCCATGACGGTGCCGGGGCCTCGAGGATGCGCAGGTTCTGCTTCTGCCGGAGCTTCGCCAACGCATCCGGTTCGTAGGCCGGTGCGACGACGACCTCGGTGAACACCTCGGTCATCGACTCGGCCATGGCGAGGGTGACCGGGCGGTTGACGGCCACGATCCCGCCGAAGGCCGACACCGTGTCGCAGGCGTGGGCTGCGGCGTAGGCGGCGGCGATGTCGATGTCGATGGCCGCTCCGCAGGGGTTGGCGTGTTTCATGACGACCGCCGTGGGCTCATCGCCGAGGCAGTGGACCAGCCGCCATGCGGCCTCCGTGTCGAAGAGGTTGAGGTACGACATGGCCTTGCCACCGTGCACAACCGCCTCATCCCACCAGCCGACCTGTCCCGACTCGCGGTAGCGGGCACCCTCCTGATGCGGGTTCTCGCCGTAGCGCAGCGTGCCGGTCCGCTCGAGGGCGAAGTGCAGGGTGGGCGGCAGCGGTCCGGCGGCCCCTTCGGCGGCGCCATCCGGTGTGAGCGTGTCGAACCAGCGCACGATGGCGGCGTCGTAGGCGGCCGTGTGGGCGAAGGCGGCACGGGCCAGCCGGTGACGGGTGGTGTCGGAGAGGCTGCCGTCGGCACGCAACTCGTCGAGCACCGGGACGTAGTCGCCGGGATCGACCACGATCCCGACGTGGGCGTGGTTCTTGGCGGCGGCCCGGACCATCGTGGGCCCGCCGATGTCGATGAGCTCGATACCCGGGTCCGAGGTGAACGGGTAGAGGTTCCCGACGACCAGGTCGATCGGTGCGATTCCGCGGCCTTCGAGGTCGGCCACATGGTCGGGGTTGGAGCGATCGGCGAGGATGCCACCGTGGATCGCAGGGTGGAGGGTCTTGACCCGTCCACCCAGCATCTCCGGGGCGCCGGTGACCTGGGCGACCTCGGTGACGGGCACGCCCTCGCCGGCCAGCAGCGATGCGGTTCCACCGCTCGACACGATCTCCCAACCGAGATCGACGAGCCCGCGCGCAAGGTCGACGATGCCGGCCTTGTCGTAGACGGACAGCAGGGCACGGGGGCTCACCTGGATGCTCCCCTGTTCTGCGGTGCATCGGGCATAGGCGGTGCATCGAGCAGGCCGCGGATGGTGTCGATGTAGAGCCGGCGCTCGACCGCCTTGATGCGTTCGTGGAGGCTCGCCACGTCGTCGTCCGGCAGCACGGGCACGGCCTCCTGGGCGAGGATCGGCCCGGAGTCGACCCCGAGTTCTGCGTAGTGGACGGTGCAGCCGGTCACGCGCACCCCGTGGGCGAGGGCGTCGTCGACGGCTCGCCAGCCGGGGAAGGCGGGCAGCAGCGACGGGTGGGTGTTGAGGATGCGGCCGGCGAAGCGCTCGTAGATCGGCTGCTCGAGGATCGTGCCGAACCCGGCCATGGCGATCAGGTCGACGTCGGCGGCCTCGAGTTCGGCGGTGAGCTTCTCGGTGTAGGCGGTGCGGTCGAAATCATCGCCGAACGTGTCGCGTTCGACGATCGATGCGGGGATTTCGTGGCCTGCGGCGAGTTCGATCGCCCGGCAGGGACGGTCGGCGACCACGAGCGAGACCGGTAGCCCCGCGTCGGCCATGGCGTCGAGGATCGTCCCCATACCAGAGACAAGGACCGCAAGGCGCATACCGGCGACCGTACCAGCGGGGGCCAATGTGCCGATTCCGGATTGGACCGCGTCGCTCAGAGCGCAGCGACGATCTCCGCCATCAGCTCGCCGGCCTCGGTGGGGTTCAATCCGACCTTGACTCCGGCCTCGCGCAGCGCCTCCATCTTGGCGTCGGCGGTGCCCTTGCCGCCCGAGACGATGGCACCGGCGTGGCCCATCTTCTTGCCGGGGGGGGCGGTCACACCCGCCACGTAGGCGGACACCGGCTTGGTCATGTGGTCGCGGATGAAGGCGGCTGCCTCCTCCTCGGCGGAGCCGCCGATCTCGCCGATCATCATGACGGCCTTCGTGTCGGGATCGGCCTCGAACGCCTCGAGGCAGTCGATGAACGTCGTGCCGGGGACCGGATCGCCACCGATGCCGACGCAGGTGGTGCAGCCGATGCCCTTCTCCTTGAGCTCGTAGAGCGCCTGGTAGGTGAGGGTGCCGGACCGGCTCACGATGCCGACGGGGCCTCCGGCCAGGGCGATGTGGCCTGCGGTGATGCCGATGTTGCAACGTCCCGGCGAGATGATC
>CAJXIS010000225.1 GCA_913054115.1 uncultured Acidimicrobiaceae bacterium
TGAAGGGCCCGGCCGTCATCGTCGAATCGCAGACCACGACCTGGCTGACCACCGGCCACCCGGCCGTGCTCCAGGCCGACGGCTGCCTGCGCGTCACCCGCCAACCAACGGAGACAGAGGGAGAGCCCGCACCATGAGCGACCTCCGCAACCAGGTCATGTGGAACCGCCTCATCTCCATCGTCGAGGAACAGGCGCTCACCCTCGTCCGCACCGCCTTCAGCACCAGCGTGCGAGAGGCCGGCGACCTGTCAGCCGGCGTGTTCGACCTCGACGGCCACATGATCGCCCAGGCCGTGACCGGCACGCCCGGCCACGTCAACACGATGGCCGCAGCTGTCGCCAACTTCATCGAGGACATCGGCCGGGACCGCATCTACGAAGGCGACGCCTACATCACCAACCATCCATGGAAGGGCACCGGCCACCTCCACGACTTCACCGTCGTCACACCCACCTTCCGCACCGGGCGCCTCATCGGCTTCTTCGCCTGCACGGCCCACGTGCTCGACGTCGGCGGCAGCGGATTCGGGCCAGATGCCAACGACGTGTACGAGGAGGGACTCCTCATACCGATCATGAAACTCATCGAACGCGGCGAGGTCAACCGCGACCTCGTGAACATCGTCCACCACAACGTCCGCGAGTCGAACCAGGTCGTTGGCGACCTCTACTCGCTCGCCGCCTGCAACGAGACCGGGATGAACCGGCTCGACGCCATGTTCGACGAATTCGGCCTCGACGACCTCGAGGGGATCGCCTCGTTCGTCTTCGAACGCACCAGGGCCGCCACACTCGACGCCCTCCGGCAGTTGCCGGCGGGCACCTACGCGAACACAATGCAGGTCGACGGCTACAACGACACCGTCACGCTCGCAGTGACCCTCGACGTCACCGACGAGGGCGTCCACGCCGACTTCACGGGCACGTCGCCCACCTGCCCGTTCGGCATCAACGTGCCCATCGTCTACGCACAGGCGTACCTGACCTACGCGATGCTGGTCGCCCTCGCCCCGGGCATGCCCAACAACCACGCCTCGCTGGCGCCGTTCACGGTGAGCGCCCCCGACGACTGCATTCTCAACGCCCGCCATCCCGACCCCGTGTCGGTCCGGCACGTCATCGGCCACTTCGTCACCGACCTCTGCCTCGGAGCCATCGCCGAGGCACTTCCCGGCATCGTCCCCGCCGAAGGATCCGGCGCACTGTGGAACTTCCACGTGAGCGCCCGGGCGACGGAGCCTGGCAGCGGCCTTCCCCCGGTCGAGATCCTCATGTTCAACAGCGGTGGAACGGGAGCCCGGCCCACGCTCGACGGACTCAGCGCCACCGCCTTTCCCAGCGGCGTCCGGACCATGTCCGTCGAGGCCACCGAACAGGTCGGCCCCATCGTCATCTGGCGCAAAGAGCTGCGCCCCGGCTCCGGCGGCGACGGACGCCAGCGTGGCGGCCTCGGCCAGGTCATCGAACTCGGACCGACCGAGGGCTACCACTTCGACTTCAGCTGCATGTTCGACCGGGTCGCCAACCCGGCACGCGGCAGGCAGGGCGGCCGCGACGGGGCGGCCGGCGACGTCCACCTCGACGACGGCACCCCCTTCAACGCCAAGGGCAAACAGCGCGTACCCGCCGGCCGGCGCCTCGTCCTCGAACTCCCCGGCGGCGGCGGCTTCGGCGACCCCGACGAACGGGACCCGGCCGACGTGGAACAGGACCGCACCCAGGGCTACCTCGGGTGACCGGCCCGAGCGCCAGGCACTACGACACGGTCATCGTCGGCGGTGCCGCCCTCGGGAGCTCGGTCGCCTACTGGCTGTCCGAGAACCCCGACTACGACGGCTCCGTGCTCGTCGTCGAGCCCGACCCCACCTACGAACACGCCTCGACCACGCTCTCCGAGGCCAGCGTCCGACATCAGTTCTCCAACCCGGTCAACATCGCCCTCTCCCGGTTCGCCACCGAGTTCATCGCCGACTTCCACGAATGCGTCCAGGTCGACGGCGAGTCACCCGACCTCGGATTCCGGGACACCGGCTACCTCTTCCTCGCCACCGAATCCGGCATGCCGATCCTCCGCCAGAACCACGAGGTGCAGCGTTCCTGCGGCGCAGAGGTGGCGCTGCTCACACCCGACGAGATCCACGCCCGCTTCCCGTACCTCCACGTCGACGACCTGGCCGGCGCCAGCCTCGGACTCCGACACGAGGGCAACATCGACGCCTACTCCCTGTTCCAGGGCTTCTGCCGCCGGGCCCGCCACAACGGCGTCGAGTACCTGGCCGACCGGGTCGTCGGGCTGCGCCTCGCCGAGGACCGGGTCACCGACGTCGAGCTCGCCTCGGGTGACACCATCGCCTGCAACCGGGTGGTCAACTGTGCCGGCCCACGCGCCCGCTGGATCGCCGAGATGGCAGGCCTGCCACTGCCCGTCGAACCGAGGGTCCGCTCGGTGTTCGTCTTCGACTGTCGGGAACCCCTCGACGGCGACCTGCTGCCCCTCACGATCGATCCGTCGGGCCTGCACTTCCGCACCGACCCCCCCTACTTCATCGCCGGCATGACCCCCGCCGAGGACGTCGAGGTCGACCCCGATGACTTCCGGGTCCGTCGCGAGGACTGGGAGGAGCGCATCTGGCCGAACCTCGTCCACCGGGTCCCGCAGTTCGAGCGGATCGCCGTCACCCACACCTGGGCCGGGCACTACGCCTACAACACGCTCGACCAGAATGCCGTGGTGGGGCCCGCCAGCGCCGTCCCGAACTTCTATTTCGCCAACGGCTTCAGCGGTCACGGACTCCAGCAGAGCCCAGGCGTGGGCCGAGGCATCAGCGAGCTGGTCACCTACGGCGAGTACCGCACCCTCGACCTCTCCGAGTTGGGACACGACCGCATCGTGCGCGGCGAGCCGTTCCTCGAACGCAACATCATCTGAGGAACACTCGTTGACGAGGCAGCAAGCCAGTCAGCCAGGCAACCCGGCCTGTGAACGATCAGGCCTCGCCCAGGTAGGCGGCGCGCATCTCCGGGTTGGCCAACAGCGCCTCGGCGGTGTCGTTGAGGACCACCATGCCGGTCTGGAGCACCCAGCCGCGATCGGCGATCGACAGCGCCATGTTGGCGTTCTGCTCCACCATGAAGATGGCCATGCCCTCGTCGTTGATCTGCTGGATCAACTCGAAGTTCTGCTGCACCAGCGCCGGCGCCAGGCCCATCGACGGCTCGTCCATCAACAGCACCTTCGGTCGGGACATGAGCGCCCTGCCGATGGCGACCATCTGCTGCTCGCCGCCCGACAGGGTGCCGGCCTTCTGGCTGAGCCGCTCCTTGACCCGTGGGAACAGCTCGTAGACGTGCTCGAGGTCGGCCTCGATGCCGTCCTTGTCCTTGCGCAGGTAGGCGCCCAACATCAGGTTCTCCTTGACGGAGAGACGCTTGAAGAGACGCCGGTTCTCCGGCACCATCGTCACGCCGTTAGCCACCCGGTAGCTGGTGGGCTGGTGGTTGACCACCTCACCGTCGAGGACGACCTCGCCCGACGTGGGGATCACCATCCCGAGCAGGGTCTTGAGGGTCGTGGTCTTGCCGCTGGCGTTGCCGCCCAGCAGGCAGACCAGCTCGCCCGGATAGATGGCCAGGTCGACGTCCTTGAGGATGTGGACGGCCCCGTAGTGGGTGTTGACGCCGCGGAACTCGAGGAGCGCCGACGGACTGGTCGGGTTCGACATCGGCTCGTCGCTCATGCCTTGCTCTCCACGGGTCGGCCCAGATAGGCCTCGATCACATCAGGATTGGTGGACACCTCGTCGTACGATCCCTGGGCGATCGGCACGCCGTGGTCGAGCACCACGACACGGTCCGAGACGTCGCGTACGACACGCATGTCGTGTTCGATCATCACGATCGTGAAGCCCCATTCGGAGCGCAGGCGCCCGATCAGACCGGTCAATTCGGCGGTCTCCATCGGGTTCATGCCGGCGACCGGCTCATCCAGGAGCAGGAGCCGTGGCTGCGTGGCCATCGCCCTGGCGATCTCCAGACGACGTCGGTTGGCGTACGAGAGCACGAAGGCCGGTTGCTCCATCCGGTAACCCACCAATCGGGAACCGAAGAAGCCGAGGACCGCCTCGGACCGCTCGCGAATCTCACGCTCCTCCTTCTTGAACGCCTTGGTCTGGAAGAGGGTGCCGAAGATCTGCTGGTGGGTGCGGCAGTGCTGGCTCACCATCACGTTCTCGAGGATGGT
>CAJXIS010000226.1 GCA_913054115.1 uncultured Acidimicrobiaceae bacterium
GAACGACCAGATACGACCGGTGCGCGACAGGAGCACCTCGTCGACACCGGCACCGGGGGCCGCCGGGTCGGAGCCTCCGAGGTCCTTCGGGAAGCAGTAGCCGCCGGTTGCGGTCAGGTGTCCGCCGATCAGGTGCGGAGGGTCGTCGAGGGTGAACAGCCCCTCGACCGCCGGCACGCGTGTCTTCGTTCCTGCGGACTCGGTCATCGGCTCCCTGTTCCGTGCGGTGCTTCCGGTCGATGAGTGTAGGAGGCGCATTCCCCCGGGACCGAAGCCGCCTCAGTGGAGGATGCCGCCACCGTCGACGACGATGGACTGGCCGTTGACCCGTCTGGCGGCGTCCGAGCAGAGCCACACGGCGGCGGCTGCCACATCGACCGGGTCGAGCAGCTCGCCGTTCGGCGTGGCCCTCTTGACCATCTCCTGTACCCGGTCCGTGAGCTCGTCGCCAGCACCACGCAGCATCGGCGTGTCCGTCATGCCTGGGAGGATGGCGTTGCAGCGGATCTCGTGCCGCAGGTACTCCCGGGCAACCAGGCGGGTGAGCCCGAGGACGCCGTGCTTGGCAGCCGTGTAATGGGGCTGGCCCGGGGCGGGCACGAGCCCTGCGCCGGACGAGGTGTTGACGATCGCCCCGCCCGTGCCCTGGGCGACCAGGTGGCGCAGCTCGTGCTTGAGGCAGAGGAACACCGACGTCAGGTTGACGGCGATGACCTCCTCGAAGACCTCGCGTTCCAACTCGTGGAAGGGCGTGCTCGGGTGGTTGATGGCGGCGTTGTTGAAGGCAGCGTCGATCCGTCCCTGCGTGGCGGCCACATCATCGACCCATGCGGCGACCGCCGACTCATCGGTCACGTCGAAGGCGTGCGCCGATGCCGATCCGCCGGCCGCCCGGACTGCCTCGGCGGAGGCCTCGAGGCGCTCGGCGTCCCGGTCGGCGAGTGCGACGTGGTCCGCCCCCTCGGCGGCGAACAACAGCGCCGCGGCGCCCCCGATCCCGCCAGCGGCGCCGGTGACCAGCACCACCTTTCCCTGCATGCTCCCCACGTGCCGACCTCCCTGGTCTCGACTCCCCCACAGAGTGTCCCGTCGAACACCCCGGCGACCAGTCCCGCAGCCCGAAAATGGCGACAATCCCCACGGGAATCGCCAGAATGTGACCCATTTCACGCCCTGCGGCCGATCTGCTCCTTCACAGCACGGCCCGCGACTGCTACTGTCGTCGGTGCTGACAACATCCCAGTGGGAGAGACCCCGACTCGATCGGGGCGCCGAAGGAGCAACCGCCCCCGGAAACTCTCAGGCAAACGGACCACCGGGAGAGGCAACTCTGGAGAGCGACCGGGCAACCGGTCCACCGAAGGGGCAAGCCGATCGGCAGGGTCCCCAGGACCCGGCCGGACGGTGTATCTCTCAGGTTTCGGACAGAGGGGGGCGCTAGAAGAGCGCACCCGACCCCGGAGACCAGAGATGCAACGAAGCACCCCGGCCCCATCGAACACCCTGGACCATCGGGCTCAGGCACTCCACGCCCTGCCCCTGCAGGACCTGCTCGACCGCGGGGGGTTCCTCCCCCGCCACATCGGGCCCGACGAGGCCGACCTGGCCCGCATGCTCGACGTCATCGGCGTCGACTCCGTCGAGCAGCTGCTCGAGCACACGATCCCCGAGAGCATCCGCGAGACGTCGCCGCTGGCGCTGCCGCCCCCCGTGCCCGAGGCCGAGGTGATCGAACGCCTGCGGGCCCTCGCCGACCGCAACGAGGTCGTCACCAGCCTCATCGGCGCCGGCTGGTACGACACGCACACGCCGGCCGTGATCCAGCGCAACGTGCTCGAGGATCCCGCCTGGTACACCGCCTACACGCCCTATCAGCCCGAGATCTCGCAGGGGCGCCTCGAGGTGCTGCTCGGCTTCCAGACCATGATCGCCGACCTGACGGGCATGGACCTCGCCAACGCATCGCTCCTCGACGAGGCGACCGCCGCCGCCGAGGCCATGACGCTGCTGCACCGGGTCGCACGCGGCGAGGGCGACGTCTTCCTCGTCGATGCCGACTGTCACCCACAGATCCTCGCGGTCATCGAGACCCGGGCCCGGCCGCTGGGGCTGCACGTCGCCGTCGCCGACCCCTGGGAGGCCGAAATCCCCGCCGGTTGCTTCGGCGCACTCCTGCAGTACCCGGGCAGCAGCGGCCGCCTGCGTCCGCTGGGTCCGGCTGTCGAACGCCTCAAGGAGGCCGGAGCCGCCGTCGCCGTCGCCGCCGACCTGCTCGCACTCTGCCTCGTCGAGTCGCCCGGCGAGGCCGGAGCCGACGTGGTCGTGGGTTCGGCCCAGCGGTTCGGCATCCCGATGGGCTTCGGTGGGCCCCACGCCGGCTACATGGCCGTCGCCGACGTCCACCGGCGCATGCTCCCCGGCCGGCTGGTCGGCACCTCGGTCGATGTGGCCGGACGCACGGCCCACCGCCTGGCGCTGCAGACCCGCGAGCAGCACATCCGCCGCGAGAAGGCCACCTCCAACATCTGCACCGCCCAGGTGCTGCTGGCGGTCATGTCGGCCCTCTACGCCGCCTACCACGGCCCCGACGGCCTGCGCCTGATCGCCGAGCGCGTCCACCGGCTGGCCTCGATCGCCGCCGACGGCCTGCGTCGCCACGGCCTCGCTGTGCACAGCGACGCCTTCGTCGACACGGTGACCGTCCACGTGCCGGGCCGGGCCGACAAGGTGCTCGCCGCCGCCCTCGAGCACGGATGCAACCTGCGGCGGATCGACGCCGACACGGTCGCCTTCAGCTTCGACGAGACCACCACCCCGGCGGTCGTCGAGTCGGTCTGGCTGGCATTCGATGCCACCGAGGCCTCCGTGGCCGAGCTGGACGGTGCCTCCGCCGCCATCCCGGACGCCCTCCGTCGCACCACCACCTACTGCACCTCGCCGTTCTTCACGACGCACCGCAGCGAGACCGAGATGCTTCGCTGGCTGCGCCGACTCGCCGACCGCGACCTCGCCATGGACCGCACGATGATCCCGCTGGGCTCCTGCACCATGAAGCTCAACGCCACCACCGAGATGCAGGCGATCAGCTGGCCCGAGTTCGCCAGGATCCACCCCTACGCACCCGTCGACCAGGTGGCCGGCTACCACGAGCTCATCGGCGACCTCGAGCGGATGCTCTGCGAGGTGACCGGCTACGACGCCGTGTCCCTGCAGCCCAACGCCGGCTCTCAGGGCGAGCTGGCCGGGCTCCTCGCCATCCGGGCATGGCACGACGCCCGCGGCGACCAGGACCGGGTCACCTGCCTGATCCCGTCCTCCGCACACGGCACCAACGCCGCCAGTGCCGTCATGGCCGGCATGCAGGTGGCGGTGGTCCAGTGCGACGCAGTCGGCAACGTCGACATCGACGACCTCAAGCAGAAGGCCACCGACCACCAGGACACCCTGGCGGCGCTCATGATCACCTATCCGTCGACGCACGGCGTCTTCGAACCGCAGATCGTCGAGATCTGCGACCTGGTCCACCAGTTCGGCGGTCAGGTGTACCTCGACGGCGCCAACCTCAATGCCATGGTCGGGCTCGCCCGTCCCGGCAGGTTCGGCGCCGACGTCTCGCACCTCAACCTGCACAAGACCTTCTGTATCCCCCACGGAGGCGGCGGCCCGGGCGTGGGGCCGGTGGCGGTGCGCGAGCACCTCGCCCCCTACCTCCCGAACCACCCGATGTCCCCCGAGTCCGGCCCCCGGTCCGGCATCGGAGCGGTGTCTGCCGCCCCCTTCGGATCCGCAGGCATCCTGCCGATCTCGTGGGCCTACATCACGCTGATGGGCGCCGAGGGGCTCACCAGGGCCACCGAGGCCGCCATCGTGTCGGCCAACTACATCGCCGCCAGGCTCGGCAGGCACTTCCCGATCCTGTACACGGGCGTGGCCGGCTTCGTGGCCCACGAGTGCATCGTCGACGTGCGGGTCCTCAAATCCGCCTACGTGACCGCCGAGGACATCTGCAAGCGCCTCGTCGACTACGGCTTCCATGCGCCGACGGTGTCGTTCCCGGTGGCCGGGACCCTCATGGTCGAGCCCACCGAGTCGGAGGGGCTCGCCGAGCTGGACAGGTTCTGCGACGCCATGATCGCCATCGCCGGCGAGGCCGAGCGGATCGCCGCCGGCGAGTGGCCGGCCGACGACAACCCCCTGGTCAACGCCCCCCACACGGCCGAGGACCTGGCCGGCGAGTGG
>CAJXIS010000227.1 GCA_913054115.1 uncultured Acidimicrobiaceae bacterium
CGCAGGGGCCGTCTTCTGCGGGCCCTGGTCGCCGGCGTCGCTGGGTGACTACGTAGCGGGACCCAGCCACGTGCTGCCGACGGCGGGGACGGCGCGATTCGCCGGGGCCCTCACCGTCGCCGACTTCACCAAGGACGTCCATGTGATCACCGCCGACCGCTCGGCGATCACCACCCTCGGACCGCACGTCGTGGCCCTGGCCGAGGCCGAGGGCCTCGACGCACACGCCGAGTCCGTGCGCCGGCGCCTAGCGGCCATCGAGGAGGCCGACGATGCCTGAGCGCCCTTCTGCACGGAGCGAGATCGCAGGCCTCGCCGGCTACCACTCGCCGCAGGTCGAGGTCGAGGTTCGCCTCAACACGAATGAGTCACCCGTGCCGCCTCCCGCCGGCTACACGGAGGCGCTCGTCGAAGCCGTTCGGAGCATCGAGTTCAACCGCTATCCGGACCGGGCGGCCACCGATCTTCGGGCCGCATTGGCACGGCGGTACGGCGTCGACACCGCGCAGGTCTTCTGCGCCAACGGATCGAACGAGGCCCTCCAGACGATCCTGCTGACCTACGGAGGCGCCGGACGCTCGGTGGCGATGTTCGAGCCCACCTATGCGATGCACTCCCAGATCGCACGCTCGACCGGCACCCGGGTGGTGGTCGGCCGACGCGGTGCCGACTTCGGGCTCTCCGCCGCCATGGTCGAGGCGCTTGTCGCCGCCGAACGGCCAGACGTACTGTTCCTCTGCCTGCCGAACAACCCCACCGGGACGATCGACTCTCCGGAGGTGGTGCCGGCGGCGCTCGAGGCGCTGGGGGAGTACGGCGGCCTGCTCGTGGTCGACGAGGCCTACGGCCAGTTCGCCCCGACGTCGTCGGTCGAGCTGATCGACGAGAGCCGGGCACTGGTGGTCAGCCGCACCTTCTCCAAGACCTGGGCCATGGCCGGCCTGCGCCTCGGCTACCTGCTGGGCCCTTCCTGGTGCCTGGCAGAGTTGGACAAGGTGGTGCTTCCGTACCACCTCGATGCCATCAAGCAGGCGGCCGGGGTCCTGGCGCTGGAGTACGGGCAGTCGATGGAGGCACGGGTCGCCGACCTGATCGCCGAACGTGAGCGCCTCACCTTCGCCCTCCGGGAGCTGCCCGTGACGGTGTGGCCGTCGGGAGCCAACTTCGTGCTCTTCCGGCCCGAGGGCCGCTCCGGCCGTGAGGTGTGGGAGGGACTCCTCGACCGGTCCATCCTGGTGCGGGACTGTTCCTCGTGGGCCGGGCTGGAAGACTGCCTGCGGGTCACGATCGGCACCGAAGAGGAGGGCGACCGCTTCCTGGCCGCCCTCCGGCAGGTACTGGCACAAGATCTGTCGGGCGAACTCGTAGGAGAGGAGACATGACATGAGCAGGACAGGTGAGCGGCAGCGCACCACCAGGGAAACGCAGATAGCGGTCTCGATCGACCTCGACGGGGTTGCCTCGGGAGCGTCGGTGTCGGCGGAGACGGGGATCCCGTTCTTCGACCACATGCTCGAGCAGTTGGGACGCCACGGCGGCTTCGGGCTCGAGGTCCGTTGTCGCGGCGACCTCGAGATCGACGCCCACCACACGGTGGAAGACGTCGGCATCGCCCTGGGCGAGGCGCTCGGCGAGGCCCTGGGGGACAAGGCGGGCGTGCGCCGGTTCGGGTCCGTCAGCGTGCCGTTGGACGAGGCCCTGATCGACGTCGCCCTGGACCTGTCGGGTCGGCCCTACCTCCACTACGAGATCGACTTCCCGGGCGAGAAGATCCTCGGAGACCCGCCGTTCGACCCCCAGCTGGTCGAGGAGTTCTGGCGCGCCGTAGCCGTGGCGGCCCGACTCACGCTGCACATCTCGATGGTCCGCGGCAAAAACACCCACCACATCATCGAAGCCGGCTTCAAGGGAGTGGCCCGCGCCCTGCGGGATGCCGTTCGGGTCGAGGGAACCGACGTGCCGTCGACCAAGGGCAGCCTGTGAGTGTCCGGCCCGGATCGAATCCGTGATCGGCGGACCCGTCGTCGCCGTCCTCGACTACGGCATCGGCAACCTGCGTTCTGCACAGAAGGCGCTCCAACGGGTCGGCGCCGACGCACGCCTCACCACGGATCCCGGGGAGATCGCATCGGCGGCAGGTGTCGTGCTACCCGGGGTGGGTGCCTTCGGCCGCTGTGTCGAGGCCCTGGAGGCCTCGGGCCTGGCCGGCGTCGCCCGGACCGCAGCCGAGCAGGCGATCGAGGGGGGGCGCCCGTTCCTCGGGATCTGTGTGGGGTTGCAGCTCCTGTACGAGGGCAGCGACGAGTCCCCGGGGCGTCCCGGCCTCGGCATCCTCGAGGGTCGGGTCACGCTGCTGGCCGGTGACGTCAAGCGGCCGCAGATGCAGTGGAACCGACTCGACGCAGCCGCCCCGGATGGCGACGGAGCCCGACACCCCCTCCTCGCCGAAGTAGCAGGCGACGCCTGGATGTACTTCGTCCACAGCTACGCCGCACCGCTCGGCCCGCACACGATCGCCACCTGCGAGTACGGAACCACCGTGTGTGCCGCCGTGGGCGCCGGCAACCTCTGGGCCACCCAGTTCCACCCCGAGAAGTCGGGTGAGGCCGGGCTGCGGGTCCTGCGGAACTTCGTCGAAGGGGTCGATGGACGATGACGGGCATCGCGCTCTTCCCGGCCATCGACCTGCGGGGCGGTCGCTGCGTCCGCCTGCTCCGCGGCGACTACGGACAGGAGACCGTCTACGGGGACGATCCCGTGCGGCAGGCGCTCGATTTCCAGGAGGCGGGGGTGTCGTGGGTGCACGTGGTGGACCTGGACGCCGCCCGGAGCGGCGACCCGGTGAACCGGCCGGTCGTCGCCGCGATCGTTGCCGCACTCGACATTCCCGTCCAGACGGGAGGTGGCATCCGCAGCGTCGGGGATGCCGCCGAGCTGTTCGCGGCAGGCGTTCGCCGGGTGGTCCTCGGAACCGCCGCCGTTGAACGCCCCGAGCTGGTGGCCGAGGTCTCCCGTTTGGGCGCCGTGGCTGTCGGACTCGATGTCCGGGGCCGTGAGGTCGCCGTCCACGGGTGGACCACTGGCAGCGGGGTCCTTCTCGATGCCGCCCTCCGCCGCTACGGGGACCAGGGTGCCGAGGCCGTGGTCGTCACCCAGATCGACCGGGACGGCACCCTCGAGGGCCCCGACCTCGAGATGTACCGGGAGGCGCTTGCGGCGACCTCGCTCGACGTGGTGGCCTCTGGCGGCGTCGGTGTGCCCGGGCACCTCGACGAGCTCTGCGCCCTCGAGGTCGATGGCCGCAGGGTCGCAGGCGTCATCGTGGGACGTGCCCTCTACGAGGGGACCGTCGACCTGGGGGATGCCCTGGCAAGGCTGGCCGGGCCGACCGGAATGGAGCAGGAGCGATGAGGTCCGTGCGCGTCATCCCGTGCCTGGACGTCGACGACGGCCGGGTCGTCAAGGGTGTCAACTTCGTGGGCCTCCGGGATGCCGGCGATCCGGTCGAGTTGGCGACCCGCTACGACCGGGAGGGCGCCGATGAGCTGGTGTTCCTCGACATCACGGCCTCTTCCGATGACAGGGACACGATCATCGACGTCGTGCGACGCACAGCCGAACAGGTCTTCATCCCGTTCACGGTGGGAGGGGGCATCCGATCGGTCGAGGACGCACGGCGGATCCTGCGTGCGGGAGCCGACAAGGTCTCCGTCATGACGGCAGCGGCCGAACGTCCGGCCCTGATCGGCGAGCTGGCTGCCGAGTTCGGGAGCCAGTGCGTGGTCGTGGCCATCGATGCCCGCCGCAGCGATGCCGTGCCGAGCGGCTTCGAGGTGTTCACCCACGGTGGCAGGAGGCAGACGGGGATCGATGCCGTCGGGTGGGCACGGGAGGCGGAACGCCTCGGTGCCGGAGAGATCCTCCAGACCTCGATGGATCGTGACGGGACCCGGGACGGATTCGACCTCGAGATGTTGCGGGCTATCGGCTCGGCGGCCAACGTGCCGCTTGTGGCCAGTGGCGGAGTTGGGGGCCTGGAGCACCTGGTGGAGGGCGCCAGGGAGGGGGGTGCCGACGCCGTCCTGGCGGCGTCGATCTTCCACTTCGGCGAGTTCACCGTCGCGGAGGCCAAGGCCCACATGGCGCAGGCCGGCATTCCGGTGAGGCTCTGATGACCCTGGAAGAACTCGAAGCCCTGAGCGACGCACCGCTCGTGCACTTCTTTGTT
>CAJXIS010000228.1 GCA_913054115.1 uncultured Acidimicrobiaceae bacterium
GGCCCCGAAGTCCGGACGGTCGGCTCGCATGGCGTCGAGCATCGCCTCGTCGGCGAGCACGTCTGGCAGCCCATCGGTGGTGAGCGCCCAGCCGAAGATCGCCCCGATCCGGGCCTCGGCCTCCGGGCTGGCGTCGTCGGGGTGGGGCTCGTAGTCGGGGATGCCCGGCTGCAGGCCGAAGAACTGTGTGTCGATGTCGGCGGCTGACAGGCCGGGGGCCCGTTCGCCGAAAATGCGCATCACGGAGGCGTTCAGGTAGGCGTAGCCGCCGAAGACGCCCAGGATCACCGGGCGGTCGGGATCGAACTCGTCGAGGGTGAACGCACCGAGCCGCACGTATGCGTCGCGCCAGCCCAACTCGGCCATGCGGATCCCGTCGGCGTTGCAGAAGGCGAAGTCGAACGAGCTCATGGCCACCGGGTCGGGGAACACCTCGCCCACGTTGGCCCGCGTCCAGAGCGGGAAGCGCTCCGAGGTCTCGGTCCCCAGGAAGTACTGCTCGGCCATCGATGGTCCCCCGTTCTCCCGGGCATGGCTTGCCCGTGTCCTGCTGCCCGACGCCATGGACTGTGTCCGGCAGGCCACGGAGTGTGCCACACCGAGCCCGGGTGGCTCCAACGCCGCCGGTGGCCGCCGGGGGTTGGTGGCCCCGGGGTCCTCGCGTCAGGCTGTCCGGGATGCCCGACCGGACCGAACCAAGCACCCCGGCCCCTGGTCCGACGCTGGTCGCAGCCCCGGTCCTGCGGACCTGACCGGAGGCCGTCGTGGAGGCGAGCAGTCGGCCGTCGGGCCAGCAGATTCCCCCGGGCGTCTACGCCCTGCTCCTGGCCATGTTCGCCTCGGGGTTCGCCGTGATCGGTCAGATCACGATCATCGGCAAGCAGGTCTTCGACATGACCGGCAGCACCCTCAACCTCGGCCTGCTCGGCCTGGCCGAGTTCCTGCCGGTTGCGATCCTCTCCCCGATCACCGGCTCGCTGGCCGACCGCTTCGACCGCCGCAAGGTGTTCGCCGGCTCGCTGGTCGGCGAGATCGCGGTCTCGCTGCTGCTGTTCCTCTACGTGCGGAGCGACCCGACCTCGGTCCTGCCCATCTTCGGGCTCGTCGTCCTGTTCGGCGTCTTCCGGGCCTCGTCCGCTCCTGCCAGCCGTGCACTTCCCATCGACCTGTCCCCACCGGCCCTGCTCGAACGGATCGTGGCCCTGCGGACGTTTTCATTCATGGGCGGGGCGATCGCCGGGCCCGTCGTCATGGGCTTCGTCTTCGTGGGAGGTGCGTCGCTCCCCTACCTCGTCGCCGCAGCCGGCTTCTGCCTGGCGATCCTGTTGTTGGCGTTGGTCCCCCGATCGCCGATCCAGCAGCACCGCCCGACGGGGGCCCGGCAGGTGGTCCGGGACGCCTTCGACGGGCTGCGCTTCATCCGGGGCAACCCGATCGTGTTCGGCGCCATCAGCCTCGACCTCTTCGCCGTGCTCTTCGGCGGGGTCATCGTCCTGCTGCCCGCCATCGCCGAGGAACGACTCGGGGTCGGGGCCGTCGGGCTCGGCTGGCTGCGAGCCGCAGTGGGCATCGGCGCTGCATCAACCGCGCTCACCCTCGCGATCCGGCCGCTGCGCCGACACCTGGGGCGGCGACTCCTCACCATGGTCGCCCTCTTCGGAGTCATGACGATCCTGCTCGGCTTCACGCGCAACTTCGCCGTGGCCTTCGTCCTGCTGCTCATCGCAGCCGCCGCCGACTCGGTGTCGATGTTCGTCAGGGCCGGGCTGGTGCCGATCGCCACCCCTGCGGAGATGCGCGGCCGCGTGTTGGCCGTCGAGAACGTGTTCATCGGGGCATCCAACGAACTGGGCGCCGTCGAGTCCGGCGTGACCGCCACCCTGTTCGGCCTGGTCGGCGCCATCGTCTTCGGCGGCGTCGGCACCCTGGTCGTCGTGGCCCTCTGGTGGCGCATCTTCCCGGCACTCCGCTCGATCGACCGCTTCGCCGACGTCCGCCCGGACGCGCCTCCACCCGATTCGACCTGACCTGTCCACGGCCTGTGCCATCGGCCACCCCCCGAACCATCCGGGCACCGTCTCCTCCCGACCCGCCCGCCCTATCGTTCTGTGGGGAATCGACCCGCCTGGGCACCCTGCGCCCCGTGGGCAGGACAGATTCCGTTCTCCGACCGGTGGCGACCATCCAACTCGAGCCGAGGCCAATGTCACAGATTCAGGAAGAACAGGTGCTGACCCTCAAAGAGGTCATCGACGTCGTGCCGGCGTCGTGCCGGCAGCGATCGACCTCGAAAGGGCTGGTTCTGGTCGGCCGCGACCTGCTCCTGTACGCACTCGTGCTCACCGGCCTCGTGCTGAGCCCCGCATGGTGGGTCACGTTGCCGCTGCTGCTGCTGGCCGGCCTCACGGTCGCCGCACTGTTCGTGCTGGGCCACGACGCCGCCCATGGCGTCCTCACCGACGACAACCGCCTCAACTCGGTGCTCGGACATGCGCTGCTGGTCCCCTCGTTCCACATCTACGAGGCATGGGTGCTGGGCCACAACCGCATCCACCACGGACACACCGTCCGGCAGGGCATGGACTTCGTGTGGCACCCGGCCACCGTCGAGCAGTACCGGGGCATGGGTTCGCTGGCGAGGCTGCGCCACCGCGTCGAATGGTCAGCCCTCGGCCCGCTGCCCTACTACCTGCGCGAGGTGTGGTGGAACAAGATGATCCGCTACCGGGAACCGCCGGCCAAGTGGGCTGCCGCCATCCGACGCGACCGCATCATGCTCTACGTGGCGCTGCTGGTTGCAGCCACCGGCGCCGGATTCCTGGGCGGCCTGGGCTCGGGTGACGTGCTGGGCGCTGCCTGGATGATCGCGAAGCTGCTCGTCATCCCGTTCCTGCTGTTCACGTTCCTGATCGGCTGGACGGTCTACGTGCACCACATCTCCCCCGACATCCGCTGGTACACCCGCAGGGAATGGACCAAGGTGCAGGGACAACTCGACGGCACGACGATCCTGCGGATCCCCCGGGTGCTGAACCTGTTCTTCCACTCGATCTTCGTGCACACCCCCCACCACGTCGACATGCGCATCCCCTGCTACCACCTGTCCGAGGCGGCGGAGTCGATCAGGGAGGCGTTTCCCGATCGCACGATCGACCGCAAGCTGCGCATCCGCGAGTTCGTCGCCGGAACCCGGATCTGCAAGCTCTACGACTTCGAAGCCGGGCATTGGCTGCCCTACAGCGCTGCAGAGTGACCGCCGGTCGCAAGACACCACCGGCCTGCGTCGATGCACACAGGCGTGGATCGACGGAAACGACCGGATGGTGGACCGTACTGGACTCGAACCAGTGACCTCCCGCGTGTGAGGCGGGCGCTCTAGCCAACTGAGCTAACGGTCCGTGGAGAACGTGAGGGTATCGCCCGCCGGGGCAATGCATATCTGTTCGGTGCGGGTGGGAAGCACCACGGCGATCGCACGTACCGGGCAGGACGTACCGGCCACGCCGCGGTCCACGATCTTGGGCTCGGTGCCGGTACATGGCACGACCGCCATGCCGTCGTCGTAGATCCTCACGCACTGCCCGATCATGAACGCCGGTGGCCGGTTGCCGTCACCCGTCATGAGTGCCGTGACGATCAGGATGCCGAACAGGAGTCCGACGGCGAGGATGACCGGACCGACGCGCAGGGCGCAGCCGACGGCCGGCGAGACGGCGACCCCCTGGAAGGCGTCGGAGTGGTACTCCGGCTCCGGTGCCGACCGTGACGGTGAACGCGGTGGGGGTGGGGGTGGCCGACGTGACGTGTCGTACTCGGCCCGGCGAACCGGATCGCCGACCACGTGCCAGGCCCCGTTGATCGCTGCCATGCGGCCCTCGGCCCGACGGCGCTCGGCGGGGTCGGTGACCAGGTCCGGGTGGTGGCGCCGGGCCAATGCCCGGTGGGCTGCACGGATCTCGTCGGCCGAGGCATCCTGCGACACGCCGAGCGTGCGGTAGTGGTCGGGGCCGGTCGGCACCCGGCCACCCTACGAGCGTTGCGGGAGGCGTCTACCGGTGCCGACAGTCGCCTACCTTCCCACGTATGCAATGTCGATCCATCCTCAGAGTCCTCGTGGTGCTCTGCACGGCACTCGCCGTGGCGGGATGTGCCGGTTCGGCGACGTGTCACCACCCGAACCGGTTTCGGGCGGCGGGTCGGAGCCTCCGGAGGCCTCC
>CAJXIS010000229.1 GCA_913054115.1 uncultured Acidimicrobiaceae bacterium
CGTCCAGGCCATGGCCAAGATGGTGCCCGAGTTGTCGTCGATCTCGCCGATCGTGATCAACCTGCCCGATGACCTCATCGGCGACGACCACGAGGGCTACAACGCTGCAGCCCCGATCAGCGCCGACCCGCCGATCCAGACCTGGACCCGGCGGCTGCTGCTCCCCCACTTCACCCCGAAGGCCATCGAGCCGCTTCGGGGCTACACCGAGCAGCTCTGCCACGAACTCATCGACCGGTTCGTCGATGACGGCGGCTGCGACGGCGCCGTCGACTATGCCCAGCAGATCCCGCCGCGTCTGATCGCCCGCAAGCTCGGCGTCGACGAGTCGATGGTCGACCAGTTCATCGAGTGGGTCCGGGGAGCACTCGAGCTCGGCCTCCAGGATCCCGAGTTGCGGGTCCGGTGCAGGAACGCCATTCGCGGGTTCTTCCGGTCCGAGATCGCCGACCGGCGGACGAACCCGAAGGACGACCTCATCACCGCCCTCCTGAACTCGGAGATCGACGGCGAACCGATCCCCGAAGCCATGGTGGTTGGCATGTGCAACCTCCAACTGGTCGCAGGCATCGACACCACCTGGTCGTCGATCGGGTCGGCCATCTGGCACTTCGCCGGCCACGCCGACGATCGGCGACGCATGGCCGAAGCCGACGACACCCTCTGGGACACCGCCATCGAGGAACTGCTGCGCGTCTACTCCCCGGTGACCATGGCCCGTGACGCCATCGAGGACGTCGAGTTCGGCGGCGTCACGTTCGCCAAGGGCGACAAGATCCTCATGAACTTCCCCGGGGCCAACCACGACCCCGAGGCGTTCGACGACCCCGACACCGTGATCCTCGACCGCCAACGCAACCGGCACATCGCCTTCGGGTCCGGCATCCACCGCTGTGCCGGGTCGAACCTGGCCCGCATGGAGATGGAGATCTCGCTCAAGGTCTGGTTCTCCCGGATCCCCGAGTTCACCCTCGGTGACCCCGACGCCGTCACCTGGGCCGGTGGCCAGGTCCGCGGCCCACGCACCCTGCCCATCACCTTCGGCTGAACCCGGCGCCGGGCGCCCCTGCTGACCGGCCCTGCTGACTGGCCCTGCTGACTGGCCCTACCGGACGGCCGGCCCTACTGGCTGACCGCTCTGGCGTGGAGCATCCCGGCCGCCACCGCTGCGCGTGTGGCCTCGTCCACCTCGTCCAGCAGCTCGATGGTCACCCCGTGGACGGTCGCCGTGCACTCGAACCCGCGCGGGTACGGGCCGACCGGTGACCCGGTGCCCACCCCCACGTCGAAACCCTCACCACCCATGGAGAACACAACGGGCACGCTCCGCTCCAGGCGCCCGGAGGCGACCACCACGCCGTCCACGGCCAGCGTGGCCGTGCCACCGGCTCCGAAACCACCGTCATGGTCGAACAGCAACCGGACCTCGTGGCGACCGGGGGAAAGCGCCGTGGGCCCGGCCACCGTGGTGCGCTCCCGGCCGTAGAGGTTGTAATGCCAGGTGGGCCGACCTTCGTCGAGGTAGATCGCCCAACCGTTGAAGCTCCCGCCCTGGCTGACGACCACGCCCTCGGCGCCACCGTCGGGCACGTCCAGGTCCGCGGAGATCGCGTACGACCTGTTCTTGGTGTCGAGGACCACCCGTTCGGGCATCCGGACGTGGGCCGGCGTGTAGGTCATCCGGTCGACCCCGGACGGGACCCGGGGTGCACGGGCCTCCGGCGGCAGGTTCCTGGCCGAGTCTCGGAGCGGGTACACGCCGTTGCGCTCGCACTCGGCGTCGAAGAGGTCCTGCATCTCGGCCAGCAGCTCGGGTCGATCGGCAGCCAGGTCGTGGCTCTGGGAGAAGTCCGACCGGATGTCGTAGAGCTCCCACTGCTCCTGTGGCCCGTCGAACGGCATCGACCCGAAGCGGACCCAGGGCATCCTGCCGTGGTAGCAGGACGCCATGAACCCGTCGTGGTAGATGCCCCGGTTGCCCATCATCTCGAAGTACTGGGTGCGACGGGTACCGGTCGCCTCCGGGTCGCCGAACGTGTAGCCCATGGACGTGCCCTCGATCGGCATCTGCTCGATGCCATCGACCGACGCCGGCACCTCGACCCCGGCCGCCTCGAGGATGGTCGGGGCCAGGTCGATGACATGGTGGAACTGGGTCCGGAGCCCACCGCCGTCGGTGATCCGACGGGGCCACGAGATGGCCAGGCCGTTGCGGGTCCCACCGAAGTGGGATGCCACCTGCTTCATCCACTGGAACGGGGCGTCCAGCGCCCAGGCCCAGCCGACGTTGTAGTGGCACAGGCTGCGATCGGTGCCGAAGTCGTCGATGTGCTCGAGGAGGAACTCCGGGTCCTCCTGGACCCCGTTCTGGAGGGCCGGCAACGACCATGTGCCGTCGATCCCCCCTTCCGCCGAGGCGCCGTTGTCGCCGGTCACGTAGACGAAGAGCGTGTCCTCCCACTCGTCCATGGCCTCGATGGCTTCGATGAGGCGGGCCACCTGGGCATCCGTGTGGGCCAGGAAGGCGGCGAACACCTCCATGAGCCGACGGGCCACCGGCTTGTAGCGGTCCGGGTATGCGTCCCATGACGGGATCACGTCGGGCCGGGGCGTGTTGACCGTGTCGGCCGGGATGACACCCAACTCCAGTTGGCGCTCGAAGATGGACTGTCGCAGGTCGTCCCATCCCCCGTCGAAGAAACCCCGGAACCGGTCCAGCCAGGCGTCGGGCACCTGCAGCGGGGTGTGGACCGCCCCGGGGGCGAAGTAGCAGAAGAAGGGCTTGTCCGGCCGGTGGGCCCGGACCCGCTGCATCCACTCGATGGCCCGGTCGGCGATGTCCTCGGTCAGGTGGTAGTCGTCGCGCCCGACGTAGGGCGCGATGGGGGTCGTCTGGTCGTACAGGTCGGGCTCGAACTGTGAGGTCTCGGCACCGGGAAATCCGTAGAAACGGTCGAAGCCCAGGCCCGTGGGCCATCGGTCGAACGGGCCCGCCGGTCCCATCTCCCACTGGGGCGTGAGGTGGCCCTTGCCGAACATGCCGGTGGCGTAGCCGTTCTGGCGGAGGATCTCGGCAATGGTGGCCGCCTCGCGGGGGATGACCGTGTCGAAGGCCGGGAAGCTGTTGGCGGCCTCGGTGATGCGCCCCATGTGCACGGTGTGGTGGTTGCGGCCGGTCAGCAACGCAGCACGCGTCGGGGCGCAGAGTGCGGTGGTGTGGAACTGGTTGAACCGCAGGCCGTCGGCGGCCACCCGTTCGAGGGCCGGTGCCGGGACCGGTCCGCCGAAGGTCGAGAACGAGCCGAAGCCGACGTCGTCGAGGAGCACGATCACCACGTTGGGAGCGCCCTCCGGGGCGCTGTCGAGCACCATCCGGGCCGGCACGCTGTCCTCGGTGAGCCGACCGATCGTGCCGCCGAAGGGCGGCGTGGGGCGGGGGATGGCACCCCCCGGCGAATCATCGGATCTGGTCACGGGTCTCCTTGGGTTGATCGCAGTTTCCTGATCGGATGCCGGCGCCTGTGATCCCTTCGAGATGACCGTCGAAAGGGCGACCAGTATCGCTCAATCGGCCGATGCTGCAACGATCGCTGTCCGACCGACGACGGGACGGTCGATGTTGACTCTGGTTAGCCATTCGGCTAATCTTTTTTGGATGCCCCCCGAAACAACCGACGACGCGGCCAGCCCCGAAACCGACGACCTCGGGCTCGTGGCGTTCCGGGCCGAGGTCCGGTCGTTCCTCGACGGGGTCCCCGACCTCCTGGCCGGCACCTCCGACCCCATCGACATCGCCAGGCGCTACCGATCCGCACTGTTCGACGCCGGACTGGCTGCCCTCGACTACCCGGTCGAGTACGGCGGGCGGGGCCTCGACCGACGCTTCCTGGATGCCTTCCGACAGGAGGCCACCGGACGCGTACCCCCAGAGATCGGCCACGTGTACGGCATCGGCACCGACATGTGCCTGCCCACGATCCGCGACCACGGGGACACCGCCCTCAAGGAGCGCTTCCTGCGGAGCGGCCTGACCGGCGAGGAGATCTGGTGCCAGCTCTACTCGGAGCCGGGTGCCGGATCGGACCTCGCAGGCCTCACCACCCGGGCCGTACTGGATGGCGACGAGTGGGTCGTCACGGGTCAGAAGGTCTGGACCTCGGGCGCCCAGCACAGTGACTTCGGAATCCTGCTGGCCCGCACCGACTGGGA
>CAJXIS010000230.1 GCA_913054115.1 uncultured Acidimicrobiaceae bacterium
CGGGAGGTCCGGATCAAGCTCTCGGAGCTCTGCTACAAGTCGGTCGCCGCCGACGCCACCGAGGACAAGAAGCACATCGACCTCTCGTCGGAGCCTTTGATCCTCGTCTGTGCCACGGGTCTGTCGGGTTCCACCATCGACGACGTAGCCAAGGAGGTGGCGATCTACCGTGCCCATCAGGCGGCGCCGCTCGTGGTCACGGACGCCCCGAGGCGGTACCCCGAGGCACTCGACATCATCGAGGTGCCGGTGGTGCACCCCCGGCTGGCCTTCGTGTTGGCGACGATGGTCGGTCACCTGTTCGGGTACGAGGCCGCCCTCGCGATCGACGCCCAGGCCCGTCCGCTCCGGGAGGCACACGCCGCCATCGAGCAGGCAGCGGCCGGTGAGCTCGGCGGATCCCCGGGTGAGCACGCCGGCGATGCCCTCGTCGACGCCGTCCGCGAGCTCCTCCTGCCCTGCGCCAACCGCTTCAACGACGAACTCCGCTCCGGCCGGCTCAACGGACACCTCGAGGCCGCAACGGCGGTCCGCCTGGCGACGCTGTTCCGCTATGCCCTCGGGGACGTACCCCTCGAGTCGTACCAGCGTGAGTTCGGCAGGGTCGGCACGCCCGCCCTCGTGCTCGACGATCTGGCGTCGGCCCTGACCGTTGCCATCGAGGAACTCACCCGTCCGGTCGATGCCATCAAGCACCAGGCCAAGACCGTCACGGTCGGCATCTCGCGATCCGACGAGACCCTCCTCGAGGCCCGGCTCACCAAGGCGGTGCTCGCCGCCGGTGCGCCCCGCGATGGCCTCACCTACCGGACGCTGCGCCTGCTGCTGGCCCTCGACCCGGCCGTGGCCGAGATCACCGGTTTCACCCGCTATCGGCTCGACGGGGTCGATGGAGCAACGCCGACTGCAGCGATTGTCGATCGTGGCGGCGTCTCGACCGGAATCCCCTCCCGCACCGAGCGCGACCCGGCCCTTCGGGGCACCAAGCACCGGGTGGCGGTCGACCGCGAGGTGCTCGTCACCCGGGGCGCCCACGACGGCCGGACGATCGTGCTGGTGCCCGAGGTCAAGGACGCCGAGGCCGTCGGGCTCACCCTGCTCCACATCACGATGGTCGACCGGCTGTCGCCGGGCACCGTGCGCAGCGTCCTCGAGGGCTACCGAAACCGCTACGGCAAGATCCGTGACGCCGTGTGCGAGACCGAGCCCTCGCTGCGCGACGATCTCCTGGCAGCGGTCCCCGTCGAAGACCTCCTGACCGACGAGGTCGGTGCCATCGCCGACCGACTTCGCAGCGGCGCCTGAGCCGGGTCGCGCCTCGATGATCGGCATCGGCGTCCTGTCGCAGGCGGGCATCTCGTGATCGGCATCGGCACGGACCTGGTGGACATCGAGAGGTTCCGTCGGTCGCTCGAGCGCACCCCCGGACTTCGGGAACGACTGTTCCGTCCCGGCGAGCGGGCCTACGCCGACCAGCGCAACGATCCCGCCGAGCGCTATGCGAGCCGGTTCGCCGCCAAGGAGGCCGCCCTGAAGGCCCTCGGCCTCGGCCTCGGCGGCATGGCCATGTACGACATCGAGGTGGTTCGGGCCGAGTCAGGTGCGCCTTCGCTGCTGCTGCACGGCGAGGCCGCCGAGACGGCGAGGGCAGCAGGCGTCACCGGGTGGCTGGTCACGATCTCGCACACCGACACGGTCGCCCAGGCCGTGGTCGTGGCACGCTGAGGGATGCAGCCGGTCGCCACGCCCGAGGAGATGGCGGCAATCGACGCCGCCGCTCCCGAGCCGTTCGACGTGCTGGTCGATCGTGCCGGCGACGCCGTGGCCCGGGCGGTGGTCGACCTGCTGGATGGCGCCGAGGGCCGACGGGTCGTCGTGGTGGCCGGCCGGGGTTCGAATGGTGCCGACGGGCGGGTGGCCGCCGACCGGTTGCGCGACCTCGGGGCGGAGGTGCAGGTGCTCGACGCCGAAACGGCGCCGGCCGAACTCCCCGAAGCCGACCTTGTGATCGACGCTGCGTACGGCACCGGCCTGCGCCGGCCCTATACGGCGCCTGCCACCGACGCTCCCGTCCTGGCCGTCGACCTCCCCTCCGGCATCGACGGCCTGACCGGTTGTGCACTGGGTTCCCCCGTGACCGCGGCGCAGACCGTCACGTTCGCGGCCCTCAAGCCGGGTCACCTGCTCGGACAGGGGCCGGAGCACTGCGGTGAGGTGGTGCTGGTCGACATCGGCCTCGATGTCTCGACGGTCGGGGCAGCACTGGTCGAACCGTCTGACGTGGCGACCCTGGTTCCGTCTCGGTCCCGTGACGACCACAAGTGGAAGAGCGCCTGCTGGATCGTCGCCGGTTCGCCGGGGATGGAAGGTGCGGCCCACCTCGCCGCCCGAGCCGCCCAACGGTCCGGCGCCGGCTACGTGCGGCTTTCGGTGCCCGGCGGCGGTTCGGCCCTCGCCGCTCCGCTCGAGGTGGTGACCCATCCGATCCCGACGGACCTCGCAGCACCGGACGACCTCGACCGCTTCGCAGCGCTCGTACTGGGCCCGGGCCTCGGACCGGTCGGGGGCGACGACGTGCGGCGGCTGCTCGACGCCTTCAACGGGCCGGCGGTGGTCGACGGCGACGGCCTGCGGGCGCTCGGCCTGGTTGACGCACCGCTGCGGGATGGACCGACGGTGCTCACGCCCCACGATGGGGAGTTCGAGCGCCTCACCGGCTCCCGACCCGGCGCCGACCGGCTCGGAGAGGCCCGATCGCTCGCCGAGCGCTCCGGAGCGGTCGTGCTCCTGAAGGGACCGACCACGGTCGTCGCCGCCCCCGACGGCAGGGTCCGCCTGGCAGCCTCGGGTGACCAGCGTCTGGCCACGGCAGGGACCGGCGACGTCCTCGCCGGGATCCTCGGTGCGTTCCTGGCACGTGGCGCCGACGCCTTCGACGCCGCTGCCGCCGCCGCTGTCGTCCACGGCCTGACGGTCCGGGACCTGCCGGTGACGGGCGTGGTCGCAGGCGACCTCGACGCCTGCCTGCCGGATCTTCTCGGGCGACTCGGCGTGGACCAGCCGCAGGGAGGGTCCGCCTGATGCGCCCCACCTGGTGCGACATCGACCTGGATGCCATCCGCCACAACGTGGGCGTCCTGCGGGGCGTGGCCGGCGAAGCGGCGTTCTGCGCCGTCGTGAAGGCCGACGCCTACCGACACGGTGCCGTCCCTGTCGCCATGGCTGCGCTGGAGGCCGGTGCGACCTGGCTGGCGGTCGCCCTCGTCGAGGAGGCCGCCGAACTGCGTGCCGCCGGCATCGACGCCCCGATCCTGGTGCTCAGCGAGCTGCAGCCCGACGAGATGGCCGAGGTCGCTGCGCTCGGCGGTGTGCGACCCACGGTCTACACCGGGCCTGGCATCGACGCCTTCGCGGCAGCCGCACCCGGTGCGCCCGTCCACCTCAAGGTCGACACCGGGATGCACCGGGTGGGGGCGACCCCGGCCGCCGCCACCGGCCTGGCTCGCCGGGTGCTCGACGGGGGTCTCGTGCTCGAGGGCGTGTTCACGCACTTCGCCGTCGCCGATGCCCCCGCCGATCCGTTCACGGGCGACCAGGTCGAGCGCTTCGACGCCGTGCTGGCCGACCTCGCCGACCACGGCATCGAGCCCGAAATGGTCCACCTGGCGAACACCGCCGGGCTGATCACGTGCCCGGGGGCCCGCCGTTCGCTGGTGCGGGCCGGAATCGGCATCTACGGCGTGGCCCCGTCGCCGGAACTGGCCGCCGCCTGTGCCGACCTGGGACTGCGACCGGCGGCCCGACTCCGCAGCGAGGTCCGACACGTCCACCTCGTGGAGGCGGGTGAGGGCGTCTCCTACGGCCGGCGCTGGCGTGCAGGTGGGCCGACCCACCTGGCGACGGTCCCCATCGGGTACGCCGACGGGGTCGCCAGGGCCTGGTGGGACGGGGGCTCGGTGCTGATCGGTGGCCGACGCCGACCGATTCGTGGCGTCGTCACGATGGACCAGCTGGTGGTCGAGGTGGACGGCGACGTATTGGTCGGGGACGAGGTGGTGCTCCTGGGCGGACAGGGCGACGGGTTCATCGGGGCCGAGGAGGTAGCGGCCGCCGTCGGCACGATCACGCCCGAGACCGAGGATCTGCTGCGCGCCAACAACGAAGCACCGCCCGTCTACCTGCGCG
>CAJXIS010000231.1 GCA_913054115.1 uncultured Acidimicrobiaceae bacterium
CTGTCGACCTTCTCCTTACCATGGAGACGCTCTGCCGACTGAGCTAAGGGAGCCGAACCGCTCATCACGGTCGCCCAAAGGATGCCACGGCGGCGGGGTGTTCCCCAACGTATTGACCTGCCTTCCCCTGCCCCCTCCATCCCACCGGTCGCTCGTCACGGCGCCCACCGATCGGTACATTCGCGGCCATGCAGGTACGCCTCGCCCGATCCGACGACGCTGAGGCGATCCGTTCGATCTACAACCACGAGATCCTGCACTCGACGGCCACGTTCGACCTGGTCGAGCGCTCAGTCGAGGATCAGCAGGCATGGTTGGCGGCACGGTCGGGGGCCTTCAGCGTGCTCGTCGCCGAACTCGACGGCGACGTGATCGGCTTCGCGTCGCTCTCGCCGTTCAGGGAGCGAGCCGCCTACCGGACCTCGGTCGAGAACTCGGTGTACGTCGCCGCAGGCCACCGGGGGCAGGGGGTCGCCGACCGGCTGCTGGGCGAGCTCCTGGTGACCGCCCGCGACAGCGGCTTCCACAGCGTGGTCGCACGCATCGGTGGCGGCAACGAGGCGAGCGTGGCGCTGCACCGGAAGCACGGCTTCACCCTGGTCGGCGTCGAGCGCGAGGTCGGCCGCAAGTTCGGCCGCTGGCAGGACGTGACCGTCATGCAGGCCCTGTTCGACTGAGCCGTGTCACTGAAGTGATGCAGGCCCTGTTCGACTGACGCGAAGCGGACCCGCACGAGGCGGGTCCGATCCGAAACTTGAGCGTGGGCCGGGGAGGATTTGAACCTCCGAAGGCAATGCCGACGGGTTTACAGCCCGTTCCCTTTGGCCACTCGGGCACCGACCCGGGAGACGCGGAGGATAGCGGCGGGCAGCGCTGGTCCGGCAGGGGCGTGCCCGTGGAGGACCGGTAGCGTGCCAGCCATGTCCTCCTTCGACGTGGTGTCCGAGATCGACCAGCAGGAGGTCCGCAACGCCGTGGACCAGGCCGCCCGCGAGGTGGCCACCCGCTTCGACTTCAAGGGCACCGACTCGGTCGTCGAGTTGTCAGGCGACGGCATCAAGCTCGAGTCCTCCACCGAGGACCGGCTGGCCGCCCTCGTCGTGGTGCTCGAGGAGAAGCTGGTGCGTCGCAAGGTCTCGCTCAAGGTCCTCGACTGGGGCAACCTCGAGCAGGCCAGCGGGGGCAGGGCCCGTCAGGTCGCCAGGTTGAAGGCGGGCATCTCGGGCGACGACTCCCGAACGATCAACAAGCTGATCAAGGGCCTCGGCCTCAAGGGCATCCAGTCCCAGACCCAGGGCGACCAGCTGCGGGTGACGGGCAAGAAGCGCGATTCCCTGCAGGAGGTCATCGCCGCCATCAAGGACGCCAACCTCGACCTGCCCCTGCAGTTCACCAACTTCCGGGACTGAGCAGGGGGCGCCTGACCCTGGGAGACAGGACCTAGGAGATCGGCCCGCCCTCGATAATGCCGCCCCGCCAGTTGCCCTCACGCAGGCGGGAGACCCGCTCGGCGGTCGCCGGGTGTGTCGAGAACAACCTGGGGCCGCCTCTGCCACGGCGGGCTTCGGCCCTGAGCGGGTTCACGATGTAGGCGGACGCCTGGTTCGGGTCGACCCCCGACGGGATCCGGGCGGCGGCGTATTCGAGCTTCTCGAGCGCCTGGGCCAGCGGTTCGCCGTCGCCGATCAGCCGGGCGGCGGAGGCGTCGGCATGGAACTCCCGCCTGCGGCTGATGGCGGCCTGGATCATCAGGGCGGCGATCGGGGCGAGGATGGCGAAGGCGATCTGGCCGAGCGGGTTGCTGTTGCGGTTGCGGCCGCCGAACATCGAGGCGAACATGGCCATGCGGGCGATCATCGTGATGCCCATGCCGATGGCGGCGGCGACCGAGCCGATGAGGATGTCGCGGTTGCGGACGTGCATGAGCTCGTGGGCCAGCACGCCGCGGATCTCGTACCAGCTGAGGTTGTCGATGAGGCCCTGGGTGATGGCGACTGCTGCGTGGTCGGGGTTGCGGCCGGTGGCGAAGGCGTTGGGCTGCGGGTTGGGCGACACGTAGAGCTTGGGCATCGGCATCCCGGCCGCCTGCGTGAGCTCGATCATGACCCGGTGGTAGTCGGGGAACTGCTCTGGTTCGGCGGGGACGGCACGGGCCGACCTGATGGCCACCTTGTCGCTGAACCAGTAGGCGCTACCGACGATGACGAGGCCCAGCCCCAGCCCGATCACCAGCCCGCCGGTGCCGCCGATGGCCCCACCGACCACGACGAACAGACCGCCGAGGAGGGCCAGCAGGGCGAAGGTCTTCATGCCGTTGATCATGGGTGTGGTGCTGCTCCTGGGTACGGGGTGTGCCCCAATCGTACGGCCCGCAACACGTCGGTTGGCATCACCACCCCGGTGAGTGGCCCGGTGCGGATCAGTGGAACAGGTTGGCGTGGCGGTCCATGCAGACGAGACCCTTCACTGCATTGGGATCTCGGTCGACGATGGCACCCACGAACTGCTCGGCCGACCAGGTTCGGTCAGCATCCATGATTCCGAACTCGGACAGGCACCCGAGCAGGGAGGTCATCCGATCCCCGCGCCGGCCCTCGTCGGTCGATCGCCGGGGATTCCCGCGACCGACAGGTCACCGACGGCACAGAACATCGAGCCTGCGGGAAGTACACGGCGCGCTCACGACGTGGCCCAGTGCCAGTTCGGAAGTGCCTCGTGAAGCATGTCGGCCCTCGAGACCGTGTCGCGACCGAACGGCCAGAACGGGTCATACATCCAGCCTTCGTGGAGTCCGTACGCGATGGGCCCCCAGAACACGGGTGCCCCACTGTCTCCACCGGCCGACAGGTCTTCCCCCATCTGGGGCATGTAGCAGTTGACGCCGGATCGTTGAACGATCGATGCTCGCTGGGCGTGGGCCATTGGCTGTTCGCTTAGTTAAACAGTCGTCCGGCAACTGTACCGCCCAGCCGGCTCGCTGGCCGGGGCCGTTGTCCTCGGCGGGATGAGGTCGTCCTGCCCGCCGACGCGCCGGTGGCGCCAGCGACGAAAGGTCGAGGCGATGTCGAGAAGACCGAGTGTCGGGTGCTGCGGAGGCGAACGTCTCCGTGTGCCGGAGCAGTGCCCGGCGATCGGCCCAGCGCCGGAAAGCCAGGTGCCCGACCGGTCAGTCGTAGTAGCCGGAGTGCAGGTACACCGTGGGGACGCCTTCAAAGCGGTACATGGCGAGGTTCCTCGGGTCGTCGTCCACCGCCAGCACCGGCTCGTAGCCGTCGGCGCGCAGGCCGGCGAGGATCGCCTGCTTCACGTCGGGCGAGCTGCCCCGGTCGCCGTCGAGGCGCATGGCGAGCAGGTCCCACCGGATGCCGTGCCGTTCCATCCACGCCAGCGTGGTGTCGGCGAGTCGTGCGGGCCGGGCGGTCAGCAGCACGACCACCTGTCCGTCGGTCAGGTGCTCGACCAGACGGATGCCCTCGGGGATCGGCGGGTCGTCGACCGATGCCTCGAAGAACGCCGCCCAGTCGCGGAAGCCGCCGGCAAGGTGGTGCTGCCGTCCAGAGGCGTCCGAGAGCACGCCATCGACGTCGACGATGACCACCGGGCCCGGCGGCGGCGCGCCATCTCGGGCGATGCGGACTCCGGAGACGGCTCAGTCCTCCTCGGGGGACTCGGCGGCCCGGTTCCGGATCTCGTCGACCACGCCGGCGTCGGCGAGCGTGGTGGTGTCGCCAAGGTCGCGCCCCTCGGCGACATCGCGCAGCAGCCGGCGCATGATCTTGCCGCTGCGGGTCTTGGGCAGGTCCGGCACGAGGAAGACGGCCTTCGGTCGGGCGATCGGACCGAGCTTGACGGACACGTGGCCCCGGATCTCCTCGCCCAGTTCGAGGGTGGCCTCGTTGCCGCCCCGCAGGATCACGTAGCCGATGATGGCCTGGCCGGTGGTGGCGTCGGTGGCACCGACCACGGCGGCCTCGGCGACGGCGGGGTGGTCGACCAGCGCCGACTCGACCTCGGCGGTGGAGATGCGGTGACCCGAGATGTTCATGACGTCATCGACGCGGCCGAGCAGCCACAGGTAGCCGTCGTCGTCGAGCTTGGCGCCGTCGCCGGCGAAGTAGCGGCCCTCGAAACGCGACCAGTAGGTGTCGTGGTAGCGCTCGGGGTCGCCCCAGATGCCG
>CAJXIS010000232.1 GCA_913054115.1 uncultured Acidimicrobiaceae bacterium
AAGGCACCGCTCGCCAGTAGCGGCCGTTCCTCCAGGAACTCGCGTTACTCCTGCTTCGTCTTGCCCTTGGCCTTCTGCTGCTTCTTCCAGGCGCGCACCGTTTCCAGGGCCTCGGGCCCGTCGATGTCGGCCACCGACCGGGGGACGTCGTCGGCGAAGGGGCCCGCCGCCTCTTCCCAGCCGTCCGGGGTCACGCCGAAGCGCTTGGCCAGGATCGCCACGAAGATGCGGGATTTCTCGGGGCCGTATCCGGGAAGAGACTCCAGGCGCTCGCGCAACTCGGTTCCGGACACTGCCGTGGACCAGATCGCCCCCGCATCACCGCCATAGACCCCGACGAGGTGCTCGCAGAGTCCCTGGATCCGCTTGGCCATGGAACCGGGGAAGCGGTGGATGGCGGGCTTGGTACGACAGGTGGCATCCAGATTCTCAGGATCCATGGCTGCGATCTCCGAAGCATCGAGTGACCCCAGCCTCCGGAGCAGGGTTTCGGGCCCGCGAAATGCCCACTCCATGGGGACCTGCTGGTCGAGCAGCATGCCGATCAACAGCGCCAGTGGATCGGTGTTGACGAGGAGGTCGGCATCGTGGTCGCCGGTGACGGCAAGGGTGCCGGGTGTGGTGGAGGCGGGCATGGGGTGAACCTACCTGTCGGAGAACGCGACGCTGATTGCGCTGCTGCTCAATCCGCCCAGCCGACGCTCTGGCCGGGCGTGGGCACCGTGTCGTGGCGCCCCGGGTCGTCGATCTCGGTGTCGAGCCCGTGGTGTTCGATCGCCTCGATGACAACGGACGGGTCGATTAAGCCCTCCTGGGCCAGGGCATGGAGCACGGCGACGACGACGTGGCCGGTGTCGACCTCGAAGAAGCGGCGCAGTGCACTACGGGTGTCGCTGCGGCCGAAGCCGTCGGTGCCGAGGGTGTGGTACGGGCGGGGGATCCAGCGGGCGACCTGTCCGGGGATCAGCTTCATGAAGTCGGTGACCGCCACGACCGGGCCCTCGCCCCCGGCGAGCAGTCGCGTGACGAGGGGGACCTCGGCGGGCCGGTCCGGGTGGAGGCGGTTGCGGCGTTCGACGGCGAGCGCCTCCTCGCGCAGCCGCTTGTAGGACGTGGCGCTCCAGAGGTCGACGCCGACCCCCCAGCGTTCGGCCAGCTCGTCGGCTGCCTCCCGGACGGCGCCCTGCGCAGGGCCGGAGAACACCAGCGTCGCCAGAACCGGTCGGTCGGGGGCGTCCTCCCACTGGTAGAGGCCCCGGACGATGTCCGCATCGGACACGTGGTCGGGCTGGGCCGGCATCTCGTAGGCCTCGTTGTAGAGGGTCACGTAGTAGAAGACGTCTTCGTCATCGTGCGGGTCGTCGTGGCCGTACATGCGTCGCAGGCCGTCGTCGATGACCGCTGCCAGCTCGTAGGCGAAGGCGGGGTCGAACGCCTGGCAGGCGGGCACGGTGGCGGCCAGCAGCAGGCTGTGCCCGTCCTGGTGCTGGAGGCCCTCGCCGGCCAGCGTCGTGCGTCCGGCCGTCGCCCCGAGGAGGAACCCCCGTGCCCGTGAGTCGGCGGCCGACCAGATCGAGTCGCCCACCCGCTGGAAGCCGAACATCGAATAGAAGGTGAAGAACGGGACCATGGGTACGCCGAGGTTGGCATAGCTGGTGCCGGCGGCGATGAAGCTCGACATCGACCCGCACTCGGTGATGCCCTCCTCGATGAGCTGCCCGTCGGTGCTCTCGGTGTAGGAGAGCAGCAGCTCGTGGTCGACGGGCTCGTAGAGCTGGCCGAACGGGGCGTAGATGCCGAACTCCCGGAACAGTGAGTCCATGCCGAAGGTCCGGGCCTCGTCGGGGACGATCGGCACCACCCGGGGTCCGAACGCCTCATCGCGCATGAGGTCGCGCAAGAGGTTGGTCATGGCCATCGTGGTCGACACCGCCCTGCCCTCGGATCCCTTGGTCAGGCCGGTGAAGACGGAGGGGTCGGGCAGGGTGATCGGCCGGCGGTTGCGGATGCGGCGCTTCGGGATCGAGCCGCCGAGGGCCCGGCGTCGCTGGACCATGTACTGGTACTCGTCGCTGTCCTCGGCGGGCCGGAAGTAGGGGGCCCGATCGCCTTCGAGGAGTTCCTCGGGGATCTCCTCGGTGAGGTGGAGCCGCTCGCGAAGGGCCAGCAACTCGGCCTTGGTCATCTTCTTGATCTGGTGCGTTGCATTGCGGGCCTCGAAGCCCTCGCCCAGGGTCCAGCCCTTGATGGTCTTGGCGAGGATGACCGTGGGGGCTGCGTTCTCCTCGGTGGCGGCACGGAAGGCGGCGTAGACCTTCTGGTAGTCGTGGCCGCCGCGGGGCAGTGTCTCGAGTTGCTCGTCGGAGAGGTGCTCGACCATCGCCCGGAGCCTCGGATCGGGTCCGAAGAAGTTCTCGCGGATGTAGCTGCCGGATTCGATGGCGAGGCGCTGGTACTCGCCGTCGACGGTGGTGTTGAACTTGTTGAGCAGGATCCCGTCGACGTCCTGGTGGATCAACTCGTCCCATTCCGAGCCCCAGATCACCTTGATCACGTTCCAGCCGGCGCCCCGGAAGACCCCTTCGAGCTCCTGGATGATCTGGCTGTTGCCGCGCACCGGTCCGTCGAGTCGCTGCAGGTTGCAGTTGACGATCCAGATGAGGTTGTCCAGCCCGGATCGTCCGGCCAGCGAGATGGCGCCGAGGGTCTCGGGCTCGTCGCACTCACCGTCTCCGAGGAAGCAGAAGATGCGGTTGTTGACCGTCTCGTCGATACGACGGTTCTGGATGTACTTGTCGAACCTGGCGTGGTAAATTGAGTTGATCGGACCGAGCCCCATGGACACGGTCGGGAACTCCCAGAAGTCGGGCATGAGCCGGGGGTGCGGATAGCTCGAGAGGCCGCCGCCGCCGATCTCCATGCGGAAGCGGTCGAGGTGCGCCACGTCGAGGCGGCGCTCGAGGAAGGCCCTGGCGTAGACGCCGGGGGCGGCGTGGCCCTGGTAGTAGACGTGGTCGCCGGGCTGGCCGTCGTCCTTGCCGCGGAAGAACCAGTTGAAGCCGACCTCGTAGAGCGAGGCGGACGAGGCGAAGGTGGAGAGGTGGCCGCCGATTCCGTCTGCGGTCTTGTTGGCGTTGATCACCATGGCGGCGGCGTTCCAGCGGATGAATGCCCGGATGCGCCGCTCGATGAACTCGTCGCCGGGGAACCAGGGCTGGTCCTGGGTGGCGATGGTGTTGACGTAGGGGGTCCAGGTGGGCGGGGCGTTGCCGACGTTGAGCTCGCCGGCCCGTTCCATGAGCTTGGCGAGCATGAAACGGGCGCGGCTGCGGCCGGCCCGGTTGACGAGGGCGTCGAACGAGTCCATCCACTCCTTGGTCTCCTCCGGGTCGCCGTCGGGGAGTTGGTGGGTGAAGCCGTCGATCACAGTGTGGATCATGGCACGCACTCGAGGGTTTGCAGCCTGCGCCGCTGGCTAGGGTCGCCCTGTATGAGCCTCTTCGATGCCGATGACCCTGTTGAGCCTGATTCGGCGCCTTCCGAAAATGCGTCCGTGCCCACGATCGTCTACACCGATGGTGCCTGCTCGGGGAACCCCGGTCCTGGTGGTTGGGCGTGGGTGGTGCCCGACGGGGCGTATGCCGCCGGCTACGCACCCGACACCACCAACCAGCGGATGGAGGTCACCGCCGTCCTCGAGGTGCTGCGGGCCTTCGAGGGTCCGGTGCTGGTCGTGAGCGACTCGACCTATGTCGTCCATTGCTTCCGGGACCACTGGTGGCGCAACTGGATGAGGCGTGGATGGAAGAACAAGAATCGGCAGCCGATCGCCAACCGGGACCTCTGGGAGCCGCTCATCGACCTGTACCGCGGGCGGGACGACGTCGAGTTCCAGTGGGTCAAGGGGCACTCGGGCGACCGCTGGAACGACGAGGCCGACCGGCTTGCGGTGCAGGCATTGGCCTTGCGGAGTGACCTCACGGGCTGAGGAGGTCTTTCCCGGGAGACCTGGCCTTCCGCTCCCGGGGGCTCAGGCTGTGAGCATTCCCAGCCACTTCACGAGCGCTGCCCGCGGGGTGCCCGGAACGGCGATCGCCACGACGGCGCCGGCGCTGTCGCCGGGTTCGTCACCGGTCCAGGGCCCGGATGCCGTGATCGAGGTCGAGTCGCCGACC
>CAJXIS010000233.1 GCA_913054115.1 uncultured Acidimicrobiaceae bacterium
CCTGGCGCCCGAGCACCCGTACCCGGCGGCCGCCGAGGACTGCTATGCGGCGACCTGCTGGGTGGCCGACCACGCCGCCGACCTGGGTGTCGACCCGGGGCGCCTCGCCGTGGCAGGGGACAGCGCCGGTGGGAACCTGGCGGCCGTCGTCTGCCAGATGGCCCGTGACCGCGGTGGGCCCGCCATCGCCTTCCAGTCGCTCGTCTACCCGGTCACCGACCTGGACTTCGACCGCTGGCCCTCGATGGAGGAGAACAAGGACGGCCCGCTGCTCACCCGCGAGGGCATGGGCTGGTTCGCCCGCCACTACGTGCCGACGCTGCCGTTCACCGACGAGCCGTACGCCGCACCGATCCGGGCCGCCGACCTGTCGGGGCTCCCGCCGGCCTATGTGGCGACCGCCGGGCACGACCCGCTCCGGGACGAGGGCGCCGGCTACGCCGAGGCGCTGGCAGCGGCAGGTGTCGCCGTCGGGTACGACAACTTCGAAACGATGATCCACGGCTTCGTCGGGTTCGCCGACGTGGTCCCCGCCGCCGGCGAGGCCAGGGACCGCATCGCGGCGGCCCTTCGGGCGGGGCTCGCCTAGTCGGAACCGTCCTCGGTCGCTGCGCCAGAGGCCAACAGCGTTTCGATCTCTTCGTCGCTGCGGCCCATCTCTGTCAGCACCTCGCGGGTGTGTTCGCCGATCCCCGGGGCCGTCGATCGGGGTTCCCAGGGGGTGCCTGCGAAGTCGATCGGTGTGGCGACCATGAGCGTGCTCGATGCCCCGTCGGGCACCTCGACCATCGCCCCCGAGGACTGGAAGGCCGGGTCGGCCAGCAGCGACTCGAGGTCGTTGATGGGCGCCCAGAAGAACTCGGGCTCGGTGGCGAACGCCTCCTCCCACTCGTCCATCGTCCTGGTGGCGAACACCTCGTCCAGCAGGGCGATCAGCTCGGTGGAGTTGATGGAGCGTTCCCGGACCGAGATGAAGCGTTCGTCCTCCATCCACTCGGGATGGCCGACGGCCCGGGACAGCGGCGGCCAGTGCCGGTCACCCTCCAGCCCCACGATCCAGAAACGGCGGCCACATCCAGCCGTGTAGTTGTTTATGCACGGGTTGCCCATCGTCGTGCGGATGCCGAGGCGCATCGGGGCGCCCCACATGAGCAGGATGTTCACGTCGAACCCGATCGTGTAGATGCCCTGCCGGAACAGCGATGTCGACACCAGCTGCCCCTCGCCGGAGCGCTCCCTGGCGAACAGGGCAGCCGAGACGGCGGCCGCACCCGAGATGCCCGTCGAGTGGTCGCCCATGCCGCCCCGCTGGAACGGCGGGTCGCCCCCGGGCTCGGTCAGCAGGTGGGCGATGCCCGACCGGGACCAGAAGGCGGCCACGTCGTAGGCGGCCCGGTCTGCGTCGTCGCCCTCGCGGCCGTAGCCGGTGATGTGGCAGTAGACGAGGCGGGGGAACCGCTCGCAGATCGACTCGGCGCCGAGGCCGAGGCGTTCGAGGGCGCCGATCCGCAGGTTGGTGACGAACACGTCGGCGTCGGCGATCAGCTCGATGGCGATGCCGAGCCCGTCATCGGAAGTCAGGTCGAGGGCGATGCTGCGCTTCGAGCGGTTGTCGAGCTCGAACACCGGGTTGGTCGGCAGGTCGCCGCCAAGGATCTTCTGGAACAGGCGCGCCGGGTCGCCCGAGGGGGGCGCGATCTTCACGACGTCGGCACCCCAGTCGGCGAGGATCCCGCCCGTGGCCGGGCCGGCGATCCAGACGCCCAACTCCACCACCTTCACGCCGGTCATCGGTCCCGACATCGGCAAGTGCTCCCTTCGGTGCTCTGATCTCCTGATCCTGCGCCGACGCTACGATCCCTCGCCCCCGTCGATCCTGTCGGGCCGACGGGCTGCGGGGTCAGCCGGTTAGCGTCCCGGCCGATGATCCTCTTCGTGTGCACGGGCAACATCTGCCGCTCACCCATGGGCGAGGCGCTGCTCCGCCACCACCTGACCGCTGCCGGGGCCGACCGCCCGGTTGCATCGGCCGGCACCCACGCAATGGACGGAGGTCCGGCGACCGGTCACGGCATCGAGGTGCTCGCCGACCGCGACATCGACCTCACCGGCCACCGCAGCCGCCACCTCGACGCCGAGGTCATCGACGACGCCGACCTGATCGTGGCCATGACCCGCCGGCACGAGGCCGCCGTGGCCCGGCTCGACCCGACAGCGCGCGGGCGGACGTTTCTCGTCGGCGAGGTGGTCCGCCTGGGCGGCCAGGTCGGGCCACCGGCAGCCGACGAGGCCTCCGGGCGTGGGCTACACGCCTCGACGCCGCCCGCGGCGGCCACATGACCACCGGTCGGGTGGCCGACGAGGTCGCCGACCCCTACGGCGAGAACCGCACCGCCTACGAGCAGACGGCGAACCGGCTCGAAGGGCCCTGCTCGGCCCTCGCCCGCCTGCTCTCACCTGCGGCCTGACCGGTACGGTCGGCTCCGTGGACCTCTCGTTCAGCGCGGTCGAACTCGCCTTCGCGGAAGAGGCCAGGACCTGGCTCGAGGAGCACCTCGTCGGCGACTTCGCACACCTGCGGGGACGCGGCGGCACCGGTCGTGAGGACATCGCCCCCGATGTGCTCATCGCATGGGAGCGGGAGCTCGCCTCGGGTGGCTGGCTGGGGCTCGACTATCCGACGGAGCTGGGTGGCCGCGGCGCCTCGCTGTTCGAGCAGGTGGTGTTCCATCAGGCCTACGTCGAGGCCCGTGCCCCGGGGCGGCTCCCCAACATCGGCCTGACGCTGCTCGGGCCGACGCTGCTGGCGTTCGGCAGCGTGGAGCAGCAGCAGCGGTTCGTGCCGGGAATCCTCGCCGGCGAGGAGTTCTGGTGCCAGGGCTACTCCGAGCCCGACGCCGGCTCCGACCTGGCCAACGTGGCCACCCGCGCCCGCCTCGAAGACGGGCGCTGGCTGGTGTCGGGCCAGAAGGTCTGGACCTCGCTCGCCCAGTGCGCCCAGTGGGCGTTCGTCGTCGTCCGCACCGATCCGGACAGCGAACGCCACCGGGGCCTGTCGTACCTGCTGGTGCCGATGGACCAGCCCGGGGTCGAGATCCGACCCATCGTGCAGATCACCGGCGGCTCGGAGTTCAACGAGGTGTTCTTCGACGACGCCGAGACGGACGCCGACCTCGTGGTCGGCGGCGAGGGCAACGGCTGGAAGGTCGCCATGGGCACCCTCGGCTTCGAGCGCGGCGCCTCGACGCTCGGCCAGCAGGCCGGCTTCCGCCAGGAGTTCGACGCACTGGTCGCCCTGGCGACCGGGACGGGCGCCATCGACGACCCGGTGCTGCGCCAGGAGCTGATGCGGGCCCGCAGCGAGCTCGAGATCATGCGGTGGAACAACCTGCGGATGCTCAGCGCACTCGGGACCGGTGGGGCGCCCGGCCCGGAGATGTCGATCGGCAAGCTCTTCTGGGCCTCGTGGCACCGACGCCTCGGCGAGCTCGGCATGAGGATCCGTGGGGCCGGCGGCATGGTCGCCGGAGCAGCGGGCGATGCCGCCACGATCTCGCCCGAGGACCCGCTCGGCCTCGGCTACGAACTCGACGGACTCCAGCGCACCTTCCTCTACAGCCGGGCCCACACCATCTATGCCGGCACCAACCAGGTGCAGCGCAACGTGATCGGAGAGCGGGTGCTGGGCCTGCCGCGCGAGCCCCGCTAGGGATCGCGTTCCCCATCCGCGTATCGTTGCCGTCAGAGCAACCTGAGGAGCACCCGTGGCCGAGGCCTACATCGTCGATGCCGTCCGCACCCCGACCGGGAGGCGCGGCGGCGGCCTGTCCCAGGTCCATCCTGCCGATATGGGCGCCCATGTGATCAGTGCCCTGATCGAGCGCACCGGCATCGACCCGATGGCCGTCGAGGACGTGGTGTTCGGCTGCGTCGACGCCCTCGGCCCGCAGGCCGGCGACATCGCCCGCACCGCCTGGCTGGCGGCGGGCCTGCCCGAGGCCGTCCCCGGCACGACCATCGACCGCCAGTGCGGATCCGGCCAGCAGGCCGTGAGCTTTGCCGCCATGGGCGTCTGGGCCGGCGTGCAGGACCTGGTGGTCGCCGGCGGCGTTCAGAACATGAGCATGATCCCGATCGGCCTGGCCCTCGAGGCGGCGGTCCCG
>CAJXIS010000234.1 GCA_913054115.1 uncultured Acidimicrobiaceae bacterium
AGATCGTCGAGAAGGTCTCGGTGGCGCTCGACGGGATCAGCCTGACCGTCGCATCGGTCGGCGCCGACGGCACCACCTTCGACATCGCCGTCGTGCCCCACACACTCGACGTCACCACGCTCGGCCAACGTGCCATCGGTGACCGGCTGAACGTGGAGGCCGATGTCATCGCCCGCTACGTGGCGGGCCTTGCGGCAGCCGGACGGCTGTCGAACGACCGGATCACCGACACAGGAGGGCATGACTGATGCCATTCGCCCAGATCGACGCTGCCATAGCGGCATTCGCACGGGGCGAGTTCCTCGTGGTCGTCGACGACGAGAGCCGTGAGAACGAGGGCGACCTCATCATCGCTGCCGATGCCATGACCTCCGAGAAGATGACGTTCATGATCCGCCAGACCAGCGGCGTGATCTGTGCGCCGATGTCCGACGAGCGCGCAGACGACCTCGACCTTCCGCTGATGGTGATCAACAACACGGAGTCGATGCGCACCGCCTTCACGGTCTCGGTGGACCTGGTCGAGGGAACCACCACGGGCATCTCGGCCCACGACCGTTCGCTCACCGTCAACGCACTTGCCGACCCGAACCGGGTCCGTGGTGAGTTCGCCAGGCCGGGACACATCTTCCCACTGCGGGCGCGGTCGGGTGGTGTGCTCAAGCGGGCCGGACACACCGAGGCCGGCGTCGACCTGTGTGCGCTCGCCGACCGGGAACTGGTGGGCGTGCTGTGCGAGATCGTGAACGACGACGGCACCATGTCGCGGCTGCCCGAGTTGGTCGAGTTCGCCAACCAGCACGGCCTGCTCGTCATCTCCATCGCCGACCTCATCCGCTACCGGCGCAAGCACGAGAAGCTCGTCGAGCACTTCGCCTCGGCACGCATTCCCACGAAATACGGGGACTTCACCGCCCACGCCTACCGCTCCACGCTCGACGGTGACGAACACGTCGCCTACGTACTCGGCGACCCGAGCTCCGCCGAGGCACCCCTCGTGCGGGTGCACTCCGAGTGCCTCACCGGCGACCTCCTGGGCTCGATCCGCTGCGACTGCGGATCACAGCTCGACGCAGCCCTCGAGAAGGTGGGGGAGGAGGGCGTCGGCGTGATCGTCTACCTCCGAGGCCATGAGGGGCGGGGCATCGGCATCGGCCACAAGCTGCGGGCCTACGAGCTCCAGGACCAGGGCCTCGACACGGTCGACGCCAACCTCAGCCAGGGCCTCCCGATCGACTCCCGCGAGTACGGAGTGGGCGCCCAGATCCTGTCCGATCTCGGACTCACGACGATGCGGCTCATGACCAACAATCCGGTCAAGTACGGAGGGCTCGAGGGCTATGGCATCGAGATCGTGGGTCGCGAGACACTGCGGACCACACCCCATCCGGAGAACCTCCGCTATCTCGAGACCAAGCGCACGCGGATGGGCCACCTGCTCGGCGACGGCCAGCAGGAGGCCGCCACATGAAGGACCTCTCGGTGACGCTCGACGGTTCCGGCCTGCGGATCGGCATCGTCGCAGCCCGCTTCAACGATGCGATCGTCGATCAGATGCTCGACGGCGCCCACGCCCGCCTGCTGGCACTGGGTGTGGCCGACGAGGACATCAGCCTGGCATGGGTGGCGGGGGCCTTCGAGATCCCGCTGGCCGCCAGGGCGATGGCGACGTCCGGCGATGTCGATGGCGTCCTGTGCCTGGGGTGCGTGATCCGGGGCGAGACCCCGCACTTCGACTTCGTGGCCAGCGAGGCGTCAGCGGGGATCCTCAGGGTCGGCCTCGACACCGGCGTGCCGACCGTCTTCGGGGTGCTCACCACCGAGGACATGGCGCAGGCGGTGGAGCGGGCGGCGGTCGATCGGGGCGACAAGGGTGCCGACTGTGCGGACGCAGCGGTCGAGCTGGTGCAGCTGCTCCGACGGTTGGGTTGAGGTCAGCCGCCCGAATCCGGGTCGCCGGCCGGGAACCGATCCGAGACCACGGCGGCGACGTCCTGGCCGAACGAGAACTCCACGAGGTTGCCGTCGGGGTCGGCGATGGCGCAGATGTAGCCCACGGGTTGGGGCAGTTCAACGGGCTCCCAGGCGAGGCACCCGGCGGCTCGACCCCGTTCCGCCACCTCGTCCACGTCGTCCCTGCTGTCGAGCTCGATGCCGAGGTGCGCCAGTGGCGTGAGGACGGGTTGTGGTTCGTGTTCCCCGTCGTCGGCCGGGGGGCCGATCAACACCAGCACGAACGGCGTTCCGGGTCGGTCGGGCTCGGCGATCCAGGCCACCTGGCCGTCGGGGTCGATACGACGGTGCACGACGCGAAGCGGCGTGTGGGCCTCGTACCATTCGGTCGAGGCGTCGAGGTCCCGGCACGGCAGCGCCAGGTGCGTCAACCGGCCGGTGTGGGAGCTCACGGCACGAGCGTAGGCGCATGGCGAACATCGGCATCTACGGGTGGTCGTTCGCCGATGTACCGCTAGCCTTGCCCTCCGAGGACGACCCGACCGGGTCGTTCGGGTCGGATCAGGAACCCTCCGGCCCGCCGAATGGCTTCCGACAGCGCATCGCGTGTCAGGAGGCCGGGTCCGACACCCGAGGAAACCATGCCGACCAACCTGCCGCCCAAGGGCGACACGATCATTGAGCACAAACTGCACGAGACCGACACCGGTTCTCCCGAAGTGCAGATCGCACTGCTCAGTGATCGCATCACCCACCTCACCGACCACCTGAAGGTCCACAAGAAGGACCATCACAGCCGGCGGGGTCTGCTGCAGATAGTGGGACGGCGCCGACGGCTGCTCGACTACGTCAAGGACAACGACGTGGAGCGCTATCGGGGGATCATCACCAAGTTGGGGCTTCGCCGCTAGCGAAGTGCCAGCACCGGACGACCTCGAGGTCGTCCGTGACGCGTCGGGAACGTCAATGCCCGGTTCATCCGAACCGACGGGCTCACGGGACCACCGACAACCTGATCGACGACGATGGATGGCCGCCGGCCGCCAGTACTCGTTGCATGCCGCTCGGCAGCGCACCTTCGTGGTGATCGCCGCCCGGGAGGTATCCGACGGGAAACTGGAGGGCGCGCACCGTCCGCCGTCATTGAAATGCCAACGGGGGAGGGACCTCCGTGGCTCGAAACACAACAAGGAAAAACATCCATGAGTAATCCCCAGACCGTCTCGCATACCTTCAGCGGGACCAAAAAGACCGTCTCCTTCGAGACCGGTCGCCTCGCCGGCCTGGCCGGCGGTTCCGTGCTGGCACAGCTCGGCGACACCACCGTCCTCGTGACGGCCACCGGCGCCAAGTCGCCACGACCGGGAGCGGACTTCTTTCCGCTGACGGTCGATATCGAAGAGCGCATGTACGCCGCGGGCAAGATCCCCGGTTCGTTCTTCCGTCGTGAGGGCCGTGCGCCCGAGTCGGCGATCCTGACCTGCCGCCTCATCGACCGCCCGCTGCGGCCGATGTTCCCGGACGGGTACCGCAACGAGGTCCACATCGTCGGCACCGTCATGGGCGCCGACATGGAGAACCCCTACGACGTGTTGGCCCTCAACGCCGCCTCGCTCGCACTGATGCTGTCGGGCATTCCGTTCGACGGTCCCGTCGGCGCCTCGCGGATCGCCTGGTCGGCCGCCGGCGAGTGGATCGCCCACCCGACCTACGAAGAGGGCGCCGACTCGGCGTTCGAGATGGTCGTGGCCGGACGCCTCCTCGACGACGGCGACATCGCCGTGATGATGGTCGAGGCCGGTGGCACCGCCGCCACGTGGGACGTCTACGAGGCCGGAGCGCCCAAGGTCGACGAGGCCGTGCTGGCCGACGGACTCGAGTTCTCCAAGCAGTACATCCGCGAGATCATCGAACTCCAGCAGGAGCTGGTGGCCCTGGTCGGCGCCCCGGAGCAGATGTCGTACACGGTGACGACCGACTACAGCGACGAGATCTTCGCCGCCGTCGACGCCGCCGGCCGTGAGCGCATCGCCGAGAGCCAGACCATCGCCGACAAGACCGAGCGTGGCGAGGCCGAGGCCGGCATCAAGGCCGCCCTGATCGAGGAGCTGGCGGCGCAGTTCGCCGATGTCGACGGTGCCGAACAGCAGATCAAGGGCGCCATCCGGTCGGTCACCAAGGACGTCGTCCGCCAGCGGATCCT
>CAJXIS010000235.1 GCA_913054115.1 uncultured Acidimicrobiaceae bacterium
CCGCACCACCGCCATGGCCTTCGCTCCCGCAGAGCCCATCTCGACGAGTACGCCGCCGAGCACCTCGGCGACGGCCAGGGCCTCGGCGGGAGGGCGGGTGCGGCTGACGACGATGCGCGGCACGTCGGGTACGGGCGCCAGGTCGTCGGTGGTGTCCGGTTCGGCTGTCGACAACGTCAGGCCCAGCCCCGGCAGGGCGACGGCGCCGGCGGTGGGGATGCCGTCCTCGGCCAGCGCCACGTGCACGGCCCAGTCGGACCGCGGGGGCTCGCTGAACTCGCGGGTGCCGTCGAGCGGGTCGACGATCCAGACCCGGGAGGCGTCTGCCCGGTCCGGGTGCACCCCGTGGGCCGAACCCTCCTCGGACAGCACGGCATCGTCCGGGCGGGCCACGGCCAGTGCGTCCATGAGGAGGTCGTGGGCGGCACGGTCGCCCTCGTCCCTGAGGGTCGCCGCCGGCGCCCCTTCGTCGGACAGGCGCTGTCGCAGCTCGAGCAGCAGGACACCGGCGCGCATTGCCAGCTCGGCGGCGAGGCGGTGGTCGTCGGATGTGGCCATGGCGGGGATCATCGCAGACCGACGGCCCTAGCATTGGCAGCCGAACCCGAGTGACGGCCGCGACGGGGGCCCTGTGACCACCACCTACGAACTCTCCGACCTCGACCAGATCGAGGCCGAGTCGATCCACATCTTCCGTGAGGTCGCGGCCGAGTTCGAGCGTCCCTGCCTGCTGTTCTCCGGGGGCAAGGACTCGATCGTGATGCTGCGCCTGGCCGAGAAGGCGTTCTCGCCGGCCCGCCTGCCGTTCCCGATGATGCACATCGACACCGGCCACAACTTCCCCGAGGTGCTCGAGTTCCGCGACCGCCGCGTCGCCGAGGTCGGCGTCCGACTGGTCGTGGCGTCGGTGCAGCAGTCGATCGACGACGGGCGCGTCACCGAGGAGACCGGCCCCCGGGCCAGCCGCAACCGTCTCCAGACCACCACGCTGCTCGACGCCATCGAGGAGCACCGCTTCGACGCCCTGTTCGGCGGGGCCCGCCGCGACGAGGAGAAGGCCCGCGCCAAGGAGCGGGTGTACTCGTTCCGCGACGAGTTCGGCCAGTGGGACCCCAAGAACCAGCGGCCCGAGCTCTGGAACCTCTACAACGGCCGCATCCGCCAGGGCGAGCACATCCGGGTGTTCCCGATCTCGAACTGGACCGAGCTCGACATCTGGGAGTACATCCGCCGCGAGGACATCGAGATCCCGTCGATCTACTTCGCCCACGAGCGACCGGTGTTCGAACGCGACGGCATGTGGCTGTCCGACTCCGAGTACGTGACCCTGATGGACGGCGAGGAGGTCGCCACCCGGCGGGTGCGCTACCGCACCGTGGGTGACATGTCGTGCACCGGTGCGGTCGATTCGGCGGCCACCACCCTCGACGAGGTCATCGAGGAGGTCGGGGCGACCCGGATCACGGAGCGGGGAGCGACCAGGGCCGACGACCGTGTGTCAGAGGCGGCCATGGAAGACAGGAAGAAGGAGGGCTACTTCTGATGGAGCTCCTCCGTTTCGCCACCGCCGGCAGCGTCGACGACGGCAAGTCGACCCTCATCGGCCGCCTGCTCTACGACACCAAGCAGATCTTCCAGGACCAGCTCGAGGCCATCGAGCGCACGTCCCTGCAGATGGGCAACGAGTACACCAACCTGGCGCTGCTCACCGACGGCCTGCGGGCCGAGCGCGAGCAGGGCATCACCATCGACGTCGCCTACCGCTACTTCGCCACGCCGAAGCGCAAGTTCATCATCGCCGACACCCCGGGGCACATCCAGTACACGCGCAACATGGTCACCGGGGCATCGACGGCCGACCTTGCACTGGTGCTGATCGACGCCCGCAACGGCGTCGTCGAGCAGTCGCGGCGCCACGCCTTCCTGGCCTCGCTGCTGCGCATCCCGCACCTCGTCGTGTGCGTCAACAAGATGGACCTCGTCGGCTACGAGCAGGAGGCCTTCGAGAAGGTCAAGGCCGAGTTTCGCGAGTTCGCCATGAAGCTCGACGTCGCCGACCTCACCTTCATCCCGGTGTCGGCCCTGCACGGCGACAACATCGTCGACCGCTCGCCCAACACCCCCTGGTACGAGGGGGCCTCGCTGCTGCACCACCTCGAGGAGGTGCACATCGCCAGCGACCGCAACCTCATCGACGCCCGCTTCCCGGTGCAGTACGTGATCCGCCCGCAGTCCGACGAGCACCACGACTACCGGGGCTACGCAGGCACGATCGTGGGCGGCGTGTTCAAGCCCGGCGACGAGGTGATGGTGCTGCCGAGCGGCTTCACGTCGACGATCGCGTCTGTCGACACCTTCGAGGGGCCCGTCGACGAGGCGTTTGCGCCGATGGCCGTCACGATCCGGCTGACCGACGACATCGACGTGTCGCGCGGCGACATGATCTGCCGGGTCGGCAACCAACCCATGGTGGGCCAGGACATCCAGGCCATGGTCTGCTGGCTGACCGAGGCGTCGAAGCTGACGGCCCGGACCAAGCTGGCGATCAAGCACACCACCAAGGCGGCCAGGGTCATGGTGACCGACCTCCAGTACCGGCTCGACATCAACACGCTGCACCGCGACGAGTCGGCCGACGCGCTTGCGCTCAACGAGATCGGCCGGGTCACGCTGCGCTGCACGCAGCCGCTGTTCTTCGACGAATACCGGCGCAACCGGGCGACCGGCAGCTTCGTGCTCATCGACGAGACGACCAACGCCACGGTGGCCGCCGGCATGATCATCGGCGCCGGGGCCTGAGCGGGCCTGTGGGCGACCAGGAGGGCACGAGCCCGGACGTGGTCTGGCACCCGAACTCCCTCGACCGCGACGAGCGGGCAGGGGCGCTCGGCCACCGGGGGGCCACGATCTGGTTCACCGGCCTTTCGGGATCGGGCAAGTCGACGGTGGCCGCCGCCTGTGAGCGGCTGCTGGTCGCCGACGGCCGGCCCGCCTACCTGCTCGACGGCGACAACCTGCGCCACGGCCTCAACGGCGACCTGGGCTTCTCGGCCGGGGACCGCGACGAGAACGTCCGTCGGGTGGCCGAGGTGGCCCGCCTGTTCGCCGACGCCGGCGTCGTGGCGCTGGTGCCGCTCATCAGCCCGTACCGGGTGGCACGTGACCGGGCACGCGCGTTGCACGAGGCGGCAGGTGTGCCGTTCTACGAGGTGTTCGTTGACACGCCGCTCGAGGTCTGCGAGGAGCGCGACCCCAAGGGCCTCTATGCGAAGGCCCGTGCGGGCGAGTTGACCGGCATGACCGGCATCGACGACCCGTACGAGGCCCCCGAGTCGCCCGATCTGGTGCTCATCCCCGACGACGGCCGTGCCGTGGCCGCGGCCACCAGGGTCCTCGCCCTGCTCGACTGAGCGGTCAGGTCCGGGTGAGGGGCTTGTAGCGGACCCTCGTGGGCTGGGCGTCGAGGCCCAACTCCTTCTTCCGGTAGGCCTCGTACTCGGTGAAGTTGCCCTCGAACCAGCGCACCTGCGAGTCGCCCTCGAAGGCCAGCACGTGCGTGGCGACCCGGTCCAGGAACCAGCGATCGTGGCTGATGATCACCGCACAGCCGGCGTAGGCGTCGAGGCCCGACTCGAGCGCCCGCAGGGTGTCGACATCGAGGTCGTTGGTGGGCTCGTCCAGCAGCAGCAGGTTGGCGCCGCTCTTGAGCACCTTGGCCAGGTGCACCCGGTTGCGCTCGCCGCCAGAGAGGTCGCCCACCTTCTTCTGCTGGTCGGTGCCCTTGAAGTTGAACGACGCCACGTAGGCACGGCCGTTGACCTCGCGCTTCCCGACCTGGAGGAACTCGCGGCCGTCGGTGATCTCCTCGTAGACGGTGCGGTCCGGGTCGAGGGTGTCGCGCGACTGGTCGACGTAGCCGATCTCGACGGTCGGGCCGATGCGGATGTTCCCGGAGTCGGGCGTCCATGTGGAGTCACCTGGGTCACCAGAGCCATCGGAGCCGTTGGCGGCCTCGATCAGCATGCGGAACAGCGTGGTCTTCCCGGCGCCGTTGCCGCCGATCACGCCGACGATCCCGGCGGGCGGCAGCGAGAACGAGAGGTCCTCGATGAGCAGCCTT
>CAJXIS010000236.1 GCA_913054115.1 uncultured Acidimicrobiaceae bacterium
GTACTGGACGATGAACAGCGTCCGTGGCGCCGACGAGAGGTTCGGCGCCGACCCGTGGAGCAGCCGGGCGTCCAGCAGGTAGGCGGAGCCGGCCGCACCGCAACAGGTCACCGCACCCTCCTTCGCCATGGCCTCGACCTCGGGGCTCACGGCACCGGTGAACACCCCGTCGTGCCAGTGCTCGTACAGCGGACCCCGGTGGCTGCCCGGCACCACCTCGAGGGGGCCGTTCTCGGCGGTCACCTCGTCGAGGTGGAACAGGACCGTGATCAGGTCCTCGTTGGTCAACGGTCCGAACGGGAGGTCCTGGTGGAACTTGAGGTGGGTGGCGGTGCCGGGGAGCTTCGAGTTGACCTTGGACTCGCGGAAGCGCAGGTTCGGGCCGATGAGCTGGGCGACGGCGTCGAGGGCCGGGTTGGCGCGCATCACCTCGAGGTAGGCGTCGGACACCTCGATCGGGGAGGCGACCCGGCGCAGGGCTGGCCGCTCGGCGCAGTGGCCGGGCTCGACGTCGAAGCGCGGCCGCCCGTCGAAGGTCTCGCCGTACGGTCCGTCATGCGACCGGCTCTCCTCGACCCACGCCTCGAACACGGCGTCGAGTCGTGCCAGCTGCCAGGGCGACAGGGCGTCCTCGAGGAGGAGGTACCCGTCGCGCTCGTACCGATCGACCTGCTCCCGATCGAGGACCTGCTTTTGCGTTTCGGTCATCAGGCGCGGAGTCTAGGAAAGATGGTCACATCACGGGTCAGGAGGTGCGCCGTATCCTCCCGGCTGTGACGACATCATCCCTCGACGAGGTCGTCGACCTTGTGGCGCATCCGCTGGCAGATCACGACTACCGGGCGCAGTGTCGTGCCGTTCTGGACCGGGACGGTGCGCTGGTGTTGTCGGGGTTCCTCCACGCCCCGGCCGTCGAGCAACTCGTGGCCGAGGCCGAGGCGCTTGGGCACCTGGCGTTCCACTCCGGGCAGACCCACACCGTCTACCTCGAGACCGCCGACCCGTCGCTGCCGACCACCGACGCCCGCAGCCGGGAGGTGGTCAGCACGAAGGGCGCCGTCACCACTGACCAGGTGCCCGGGGCGTCGCCGCTGCGCACCGTCTACGACGCGCCGGTGTTCCGGTCGTTCCTGTGCGAGGTGCTCGGCGAGGACGCCCTCTACGAGTACGCCGATCCCCTGTCGTCGATCAACGTCAACTACTTCCTCGAGGGCCAGGAGCTGGGCTGGCACTTCGACAACTCGTCGTTCGCCGTCACGTTGCTCCTCCAGTCCCCGGACGGGGGCGGAGCCTTCGAATACATCGACTCCATGCGCAACGCCGAACGCAACGAACACAACGTGCACGGCGTCGCGGCGGTACTCGACGGGCGCCCCGAACGGCCCCCGACCGCCCTCGACCAGCGGCCCGGGGACCTTGCGCTGTTCCGTGGCCGCAACGCCCTGCACCGGGTCACCCCTGTGGTCGGCGACCGCACACGAATCCTCGTGGTCCTCGCCTACAACACCGAGCCCGGCCTCTCGCTCTCGGAACACGCCCGGATCACGTTCTTCGGCCGACTGGGATGACGAGCCACCCGGCCAGCGCCTAGGTTGCGCGGCCGTGGAGCCTGTCGTCGCCATCCCCGGAGCCGGCCTCTGGCGCGGGTCGCAGGTCGCCGGCATCGCAGACTTCGCCGTCGACCTGGACCGGGCGGCGTGTGCCACGCTCGAGGAGGCGGCCGTCCGCCTGGTGGCGGCAGGGATCGACCCGGTCGACGCCGGCCCCGACGAGCTGCCGCTCGGTGATCTGGGGTCGACGATCGAGGTGGTACGCCACGAGGCCCTGCATGGCACCGGCATGGTCCTGCTGCGCGGGTTCCCCGTCGGCCGGCTGTCAGGTGACGAGATCGCCATGTTCTTCTGGGGGATCGGCCTGCGACTCGGAAGGGCCGTCTCGCAGAGCGTCATGGGCGATCGCCTCGGCCACGTGATCGACGTGACCGACGTCGATCCGCACGCCAGGGCATACCGCAACCGGACCGAGCTCACGCCACACTGCGACCCGACGGACCTGCTGGCTTTCCTGTGCCTCGCCACGGCGACCGAGGGCGGCGAGAGCCGGTTCGTCAGCTCGCTCACGGTCCACGAGGAGATCCGGGCGACCCGGCCCGACCTGCTGGCCCACCTGTACCGGGGCTTCCACTACCACCGCTTCGGGGAGCAGGAGGCGGGTACCGGGCCGGTGACCCCCTGGCGGGTCCCGGTGTACAGCGTGTGCGACGGCCTCCTCAGCTGCCGCTATGTGAAGGAGTACGTGGAGGTCGCCGCCGACGAGGACCCGGACATCGAGATCACGGACTTCGAGCGGGAGGCGCTCGAGTTGTTCGAGGCGACCGCCCAGCGCCCCGATCTGCGCATCGCCTTCACCCTGCAACCGGGCGAGGCGATCATCGCCAACAACTACACGGTGCTCCATGCCCGCACGGCCTTCACCAGCCACCCCGACCGCAAGCGGGAACTGCTCCGCCTCTGGATGGCAGCCGACCCGACCCGCCCGGTCGTGCGGGAGGTAGCGATCTACGACAGGGCCTACCACGGCGGCGAAGCGGGCGTGCCGGAGCAGCCGGGCCTGATGCCGTCATTCGCCACCAAGTTCGACCTGGACTGACCGGTGGAGGCCCCGCTGTCACAGCGTGGTGGGACCATGTTGTTGAAGGGACGACAGCCGAGCCATCTCAGGAACACGAAAGAGAGCGACCATGAGCGACTTCTTCGACGACGAACCCGGTGTGGGCATGGGCGGCACGGCCGACGTGCCGGCCAGCAGCGGCGTGCACTGCTACGCCTGCAACGAGTGGATGGACGTCAGCGACGCCAACTGTCCCAACTGCGGCAGCGAGCGCTGACCGGCGGGTTCCTTCTGGCGGTCGTTACGGGCTGCGCATCTGCCGCACCCGACGCCGTTCCACAATCCAGCACCAGCACCAGCACCAGCACCAGCACCTCGACGACCGTTGCAGGGCGCGAACCGGTCGTGGTCGCCGACCTGCCCGGCCGGGTCGTGGTGCTCGTCGACGGCCAGGGCATCGAGGTCAGGACACCCGACGGCTCGACGCTGGCGGTGCTCGACCCCGTCGATGACGCCCTTCCGGCCCAGCAGCCCACCTGGTCGCCGGACGGCAGCAGGCTGGCATGGGCCTCGTTCGACGACGATGGCCGGCCGGCGGTGCGCATCGGAGATGTCGATGGCAATAGCGAGGCCGTCGTCCAGGGGCTGCCGACCGCTCCCTTCTACTTCCAGTGGTCGCCGGACGGGAGCCGACTGGTCTGGATGGGCGCCGGTCGCGGCCGGGTCATCGGTGGCATCGTCCCGACCGACGGCAACGGCGACGGAGCCGCCACCCTCACCTCCGGCGGGACCCTGTTCGTCGACTGGCTGCCCGACTCGACCGGACTCGTCACCCATGCCGGCCAGGCCACGCTCGAACTCGTGGTCTCTGGATCAGAGCCCATCGTCCTGGTCCGCTCGACCGGGCCGTTCGGTGCACCCGAGGTCCTGCCGGACGGGACCGTCCTCTCGGCAGGGGCCGTCGAGTCGTCGGGACAGGTCCAGGTGGCGTGGGGGCGCGACCTCGAGTCGGCCCGGGTGCCGCTCGAACTGATCAGCACACCCGGCGGCGCCCGTACCCCGGTGGCAGCCGTCCCGGGCACGCTCGTCCGCTTCGACGTCGATCCGGCCGGGTCGAGGGCGGCGGTCTGGTCGGTGGGCAGCAGCTGGAACACGCCGCTCGTCGTGGTCGATCTCCGGACGGGGGCCATCGAGCAGCTGCTCGACGACGATGCCCACGGTGCACAGTGGTCGCCCGACGGGTCGGCACTCGCCGTCTTGCGACGGATCGACGCCGATCACCTGGCGTGGGGCGCCTGGCGGGGCGGTGAGATCGACTGGTTCGAGCCGTTCGAGCCGACCAACGAGTTCATCCGGGGCTATCTGCCGTTCCTCGACCAGTACGTCCGCAGCGTCACCCCGTGGTCTCCGGACGGCCGGGCGCTCGTCCACACGCTGGTGGGCGACGACGGTCCGACGGTCGTCGTGCAACCTGTCGAGCCGACGGGAGAGCGGGTGC
>CAJXIS010000237.1 GCA_913054115.1 uncultured Acidimicrobiaceae bacterium
AGGCAGGCCTCGGCGAGCGCTGCGCCCAGTGCATCTGGATCGACCGGGCCGGCGGATCCGTTGGCAAGCAGTAGCACCGTGTCGTTGGTGGATTCGGCGCCGTCGACGGTCAGGCAGTTGAAGCTGGTGCCGACCGCAGCCCGCAGCATCTCGGTGGCGGCTGCTGCGTCGATCTCGGCGTCGGTGGTGAGCACGGCCAGCATCGTGGCCATGTTGGGCTCGAGCATCGCTGCGCCCTTGGCGATACCGCCGACGGTGAACCCGTCGCCGATGACGGTCGTCGCCCGGGGCACGGTGTCGGTCGTCATCATCGCCGTGGCAGCGGCCGCTCCCCCGTCGCCGGCAAGGGATGCTGCTGCCTCGGGGATGCCCTGCAGGATCAGGTCCATCGGGAGCGGGTAGCCGTTCCAGCCGGTCGAGCAGACGAGGACCTCCTCGACGGCGCAGCCCAATTCGGTCGCCGTGGCAGCGGCCATCAGCCGGGCGTCGGCCAGGCCCTGCGCCCCGGTGGCGGCGTTGGCGTTGCCGCTGTTGAGGATCACGGCTGCGGCCCGCCCGCCGGTCGTCGCCAGGTGCTCCCGGCAGACCAGCACCGGTGCGGCGGTCATCTTGTTGGAGGTGAAAACCCCGGCTGCGGTGACCGCTGATCCGTCGGCGGTGGCGACCAGTGCGAGGTCGGGGGCGCCCGAGGGCTTGATGCCACAGGTGATGCCGCCGGCCACGAAGCCGGGGGTGGCGGTGACGCTCATGGGTAGACCCCGATCGAGGTGAGGCCGGCCGCCTCTTCGAGCCCCAGGGCCAGGTTGGCGCACTGCACGGCCTGGCCAGAGGCTCCCTTGACGAGGTTGTCGATGGCGCACAGGACGACCAGCAGTCCTGTCCTGGGGTCGACCCGGGCGGTCAGGTGCGCCGTGTTGGAGCCGAGCGTGGCCTTGGTCGATGGGGACCGCTCGTCGACCACGATGAAGGGCTCGTCGGCGTAGAAGTCGGCCAGCAGTCCGAGGGCGGACGAGGTGTCGAGATCGCCGGTCGGCCGTGCGTAGCAGGTGGCCAGGATGCCCCGGTTCATGGGGGCCAGGTGCGGGGTGAACAGGATCGACACGCCGTCGACGACGGTGCCGTCGGCCCGCGTGCCTACCGCCTGCTCCATCTCGGGGGTGTGCCGGTGGCCGACCAGCCCGTAGGCGGTGAAGTCCTCGTCGATGGCGCAGAAGGTGGTGTGGGGCTTCGCCGGCCGGCCTGCGCCCGACGCGCCGCTGGCGGCATCGACCACGATCCCCGACGGCTCGACATGGCCTCCCCACACGAACGGCGCCAGCGCCAGCGAGGTCGCCGTCGGGTAGCAGCCGGGGGCGGCGACCAGCGGCGCTCCGACGATCGACGACCGGTACAGCTCGGGCAGCCCGTACACGAAGTCGGCCAGCAGTCCGGGTGCCGTGTGCGGCTCGTCGTACCACTCCGGATAGAGCGCTGCGTCCCGGAGCCGGAAGTCGGCCGCCAGGTCGATCACATGGCCGACCCGGGAGGCCAGGTCGGGGACGAGGGCCTGCGAGGCGCCATGGGGCAGGCCGAGGAACACGAGGTCGCAGCCGTCGGCGGTGGTGTCATCGACCGAAGAGAATGTCAGGTCGCCGTAGTGGGCGGCCAGGCTCGGGTAGAGGTCGGCCACGGCCGTGCCGGCCTGGGTGTCGCCGGTGGCGACGACCACGTCGAGGTCCGGATGGGCGGCACAGAGCCGCAGCAGTTCGGCCCCGGTGAACCCCGAGGCCCCGATGATCCCGACGGAAGCCATCCCGAGAGCATACAGAGTTCTGTATGTTCATACAACATCTTCATGCACGATGGTGAATGTGACGGTCGGGTAGTCCTCGACAGGCCTATGGGTCGTCCTCGGGTACGAGGTAGCTGACGATGGCGGGATGTCCGTCGCAGCCCTCCGGAAGGGACCGTAGGAAGGTAAGCGGCTTCGCCCTGGTCCCGTCTTCGTGGACCGGAGCCCACATCGCCCCTGCACCGCCGACGACGGCGCCCTCCCGGAACACGTGATCGAACCCCAGGTGCTGGAAGTGAATCGCCTCGCCCGTCCAGTGAACCGTCGACTCCTCGAACAGCAGGATGGACCGGTTGGTTTCCCATTCGATGACGGCGCAACCACCGTCGAAACTCAGGACTCCGCTTCCGATGGACGCCTCGCCGCCGATCGGAGTTGGCAGATCGACCACGACCATCGGACCCCACTCGTCCGGCGCCGGGAAACCTTCGACGTGGGCGTGCTCGCCTCCACCCGACGTTCCTTCCCCTTCAGGCGCCATTGACACCCGGATGCGTTGGCTGACGTAGTCGCCGACCGGATCAACGACGCCGGCTGCACCGAGCCCGGTCGCATCGATCCGGATGTCCGAGGCCTCCGAGATGCGTGAGCTGATGCCCGTCACCGCCGCAGCACGGGTGGCCTCGAGATCCATCGCCGGGAGGTGCGGCAGGTACACCCGGATCTCGTCCCCGGAGACGCTCACGATGACCGATGCGTGGAGGCCCACGCTTTCGAAGTGGGCTGATGCGATCTTCGCGATCTTCTTCATCTCGACCCGGCTCGCCGGTGAGCCGCCCACGACCGTGAAATCGTCACCGGCCGCCTCGACCAGCCTTGCGGCATCCGCAGGTACGGGACCCTTGATCCGGATCGTCGAGCGCGTCCCACCCTCGTGCTCCGTGAAGGCACCCGCGTAGACGTCGTTGAACCCCCTTCCCAGCTCGACCAGCAGTCCGTCGAGGCGCTCAGAATGCTCGAACGCCGCCCGTGCCTCGTCCATCGTCATGCCCTCTGACTCCGCGATGAGTTGAAGGTCGTACTCAAGCGCCTCCTGCTCGGTCTGCAGCCACACTTCCGAAGCCTCTGCGCCTTCATGCAGATGAGGTTCGACGAGCAGAGGCTCAGGTGTCACAGCACGCTCGGCCTCGCGAACCTGGACCGACGGCGACCCGGTCTCCCCTCCCGGATGCGAAGTCACGCCCTCCGGTCCCGACGACTACGACCACTGCGCCACTGCGACGACCGTCGATACCCCCAGCAGGGCGACCACCACCCAGGTCCTACGACCCGCGGCAATCATCGGCCTCACCTCCTCAGGAGACGGATACCACGACCTTTCCTACCACCTTGCGGTCGGCGATGTCTTGGAGCGCCCTCGCCCCTTCGGTGAAGCCATACACCGGGTGCAGGAGCGGATCGACGGCGCCCGTTCCGGCCAGGGCGAACAACTCCCCCATCTGGTGGCCAAGAGAACCCGGATCGCGGGCCAGCGACGCACCCCAGTGCACGCCGACGACCGAATAGTTCTTCAACAGCACATGGTTCGTGGCGATCTTGGGGATCCCGGCCAGGAAGCCGATGACCAGCAGCCGGCCGTCCCACGCCATGCAACGCCGAAGCTGCTGGAAGCCGTCGCCGCCCACGGGGTCGTAGGCGACATCCACGCCGCTGCCACCGGTCAGCTCGCGGACCCGCTCCACCAGGTCATCGACCTCACGGTGGTCGATCACCTCGTCGGCGCCGAGCGCCGCACACGCCGCCACCTTCTCCGGCCCACCGGCCACGGCGATGACCCGTGCGCCCGCTGCCAGCCCCAGCTGGATCGCTGCCGATCCCGTGCCGCCCGAGGCACCGGTGACCAGCAGCGTCTCGCCCGGCTGCAGGTGCGCACGATCGTGCAGGGCGTACCAGGTGGTGCAGTAGTTGAGCGGCAGGGCCACCGCCTTCTCCGAACTCATCCCGTCGGGCACGACGAAGGTCGTGGCGGCGGAAACCACCGCCTGGTCGGCAAGGGCGCCACCGAGCGTCACGACCCGCTGGCCGACCTCGAAGCCTTCGACGTCGTCGCCCACTGCGGCCACGCGCCCAACGACCTCGGCGGCCGGGCTGTAGGGCAACGTTGTCCTCACCTGGTACTCGCCGCGGCACTGCAGGACGTTGGGGAAGGCGAGGCCCACCGCCTCGACGTCGAGCACCAACCGTCCGGGACCCGCCTCCGGGACCTCGACCTCGTCGATGGCGAGGCGGTCGATGGGCTCACCGAGTTCGTGAATCTGCCAGCTGCGCATG
>CAJXIS010000238.1 GCA_913054115.1 uncultured Acidimicrobiaceae bacterium
GTTGGCCACGATGTGAGACGGGGGCGGGGCCGCAGGGCCCCGCCCCCTCTCCATCGGCCGTTCACACCGGCACTGCCGGTGTCCTAGTGTCGGGCCGGTCGTGGGCGATTTCGCCCTCCTCCACGACTGGCCCGTCGCTGCTCCCCACTGATCGCCGGATCGCCACTACCGGGTTCCGGAGGCTCAAGAGGTAAGGCTCGCTGACATGGATGCGTTGACCGGAGCTCTCTGGAGCAGCACGGCTGCCATCGGGATCAGCGCCCTGCTGTTCCTCGGCGCCAACCGACTGTTCGATCTCGTCGCCGAACGCTGGCGCCTGTTCGTGGCTGTCGTCGGCGCCATGAGCGGTGCCCTCTCGTTCGGGATACTCATCGGAAACCGCGTCCTGGACGGCCCCCGCGTCCTGTGGATCGCAGCCGGTGGAGCCATTGTCGCCTGCCTTGCACTGGCACCCGGTCTATTTGCAAATCACCGTCTTCGCCTCGCCGTCGGGGTGGGCAGCGGAGTCCTGGTCGGCCTGTTTCTGACGTTCGTCGTCGATGCGGCAGTACGACCGACGGTCAACACGATCGGACTGTTGGCGTTCGTCGGCATCGCCTGCATCGTCTACCTGATTTCAGCTGCAACGGTTGGAAGAATCCGGCCCGGTGGCGTGTTGGTGGCCGCTGCGCTGGGCTGGACGGCCGGTTGCTGGCTCCTCGGCGACATCGGGAGTGGTTCGCGGTCCTCGATGGCCCTGGCGGTCATCGGCCCGACCAGCCTGATCGGTGCGGCGCTCGGTGCGGGACCGATCCGCACCCGACCCGATCGGGACCGGTTCCAGCACCGTGCACGGGTAGGGACATTTCTCGGACCAGCCCTGCTGTTCGTGGTTCTCGGCCTGATCGTTCCACTTGTACGCACGATCTACCTCTCCCTCTACGACGCCCGGGGTAGGAATTGGGTTGGATTCAAGAATTACGGTGAGATTCTCACGAACGATCGGAGCATCGACCTGGCCGATTGGGCGAACATCTTCACCAGCCGCCTGTTCGTCAGTGGTGTCGGCCTGCTCGCAGTTGGCGCAGTCGTCGGCTTGCGACTTGGTCGACGGCGAGGCCGGGTTCTCGGAGCGGCAACCGGCTCGATCGCCCCGGCGCTCGTTGGTGGGTCGCTGTTGATGTTCGCCGTGTTCTCCACCTTGCGGGGAACCGTCATCAACAACCTCTGGTGGGTAATCGTGGTCACCCTGGTGTCCACCGGCCTCGGGTTGGTCGCCGCCGTGCTCGCCGACCGGACCCGGTTCGAGTCTGTGGCCAAGAGCCTCATCTTCCTGCCTATGGCCATCTCGTTCGTTGGTGCCGGCATCATCTGGCGGTTCATGTACATCGCCCGGCCCCCCCAGAAGCCGCAGACCGGAGTGTTCAATGCCGTGTGGGTCGGGCTCGGAAAGCTCGCTCCGGGCACGGTCGGGCAGGCAGTCGGACTCATCATCCTGGCCGCGCTGACCGCCGGAATGGCCGGCATCTGCCTGTTCGGCATCAGGCGCCGACAGAGTGCGATCGCCATCGGAGCGGCACTGAGTGCCCTGCCGGTGTTGTACCTGGCCTATCGGTTGGTCGGGCCGGGTCTCGGCGGAGTCGAGGTCGGCCCCCTGGGGCAACCCATCGGCAAGCCGATCCTGTTCGTCCAGGAAGGCCCCTTCAACAATGTCTGGATGATGGTCGTCCTCATCTGGATCCAGACCGGCTTCGCAATGGTCATCCTCTCGGCGGCCATCAAGGCTGTTCCCGGTGACCTCATCGATGCCGCCCGGATCGACGGGGCCGACGAGCGACAGGTGTTCTACCGCGTGACGTTGCCGACCATCGTTCCTACGGTCATCGTGATCGTCACCACCCTGATCGTTCTCGTCATGAAGGTGTTCGACATCGTCCGGGTCATGACCAACGGCAACTTCGGCACGCAGGTGATCGCCAACGAGATGTGGCAGCGGACCTTCACCGAATTCAACCTCGGCCTCGGTTCGGCGCTGGCGGCGGTGCTCTTCCTCGGCGTGGTGCCGGCCATGGCGCTCAACGTGCGACGCATGCAACGAGTCAGGTTGTGAACGTGGCCTCCCATTCGAACGCAGAGGCCCGGCCGCCGGCGACTGTTCGGATCCGATCACTTGGCCGCCCGGACCGATTCGTCTACGCGCTGCTGCGGGCAGTGCCCACTTGGGCATTGTGGCTCCTGGTCATCCTGTGGACCGTTCCAACCGGCAGCCTGTTCCTCAACTCGTTCCGGACGCGCGACGCCCAGCGGGCCACCGGCTGGTGGGCATCGTTCACCGAAGGCGGGTGGACACTCGACAACTACGGTGACGTGCTCTCCTCGTCCCGCCAGACGGGCGGCCTGGCCCAGGCGCTCCTCAACTCGTTCGCCATCGCCATTCCGGCCACCGTCATCCCGATAGCAATCGCGGCGATGGCTGCCTATGCCTTCGCCTGGATCCCCTTCAGGGGTCGGGAGTGGCTGTTCATCGCCACCGTGTCCCTGTTGGCCCTTCCCAACCAGGTGGCGTTGCTGCCCCTGCTGCAACTCTTCGCCGGTGGCGCCCACTGGACCGTCCCCGGTAGCGGCACGGTGGTCACATTGTTCCCGGACCTGAACCTGGCCGGCACGCTGACCGCCGTCTGGCTCACCCATACGGCGTTTGCCATGCCGTTCGCCATCTTCCTTCTGCACAACTACATCTCGTCGCTGCCGGACGAGCTGTTCGAAGCCGCTCGCATCGACGGCGCCGATCACTTCACCATCTTCTGGCGCCTCGTGGTGCCCTTGTCGGTACCTGCGCTCGCCGCCTTCGCCATCTTCCAGTTCCTGTGGACATGGAACGACTACCTGATCGCCATCACCATGATCGGCGCCAACGGTGCCAACTATCCGGCCACGATCAAGATCGCCTCACTGGCCGGGGAATTCGGTCTGCGGGAGCACCTGTTGTCAGCGGGAGCCTTCGTGCAGGCCGGCGTGCCCATGCTGGTGTTCTTCGCCCTCCAGCGCTACTTCGTGCGCGGCCTCCTCGCCGGTTCTGTCAAGTCGTGATCCAACCGTCCGGTTGGCCCAACCGGGTCCTACGGTGACCCAGAGGAGGAGCGAAGTGGGTGACAACCTCGTGCAGGGAGGGTTGCGGCAGATGCCCGGTGGCCTGGCATCTGTGGGGCCGATCGCCCTCGGCCTCTGGCGGTTCACCACCACGAAACTCGATGATGCCATCGGCCTCGTCGATACCGCCCTGGACCTGGGGATGAACCTGGTCGACAACGCCGACGTGTACGGCTTCGACTGGGGCGGGTCCGGCTTCGGGGCATGCGAGGAGCTGCTCGGAAGGGTGCTTGCGGTCCGTCCGGACCTGCGGGACAGGATGGTGCTCGCCACCAAGGGCGGCATCTGCCCGCCGGTTCCCTACGACTCTGGGGGCAGGGCCCTGCGTGACGCGTGCGAGGCCTCCCTCCGGCGCATGGGCGTCGAACGGATCGACCTCTACCAGGTGCATCGTCCCGACAGCTACACGCATCCGGCCGAGGTGGCCGCAACCCTGGACGCCCTGGTCGATGAGGGCAAGGTGGCTGCGGTCGGGGTCTCGAACCACACGCCCTCCCAGGTGGCCGCACTCACCGCTCACCTTGCGACACCGCTGGCGACGGTGCAGCCCGAGTTCTCCGCCGTCCATCTGGACCCGATCAGAGATGGCACCCTCGACCAGTGCGCGGCCACCGGAACCGTCCCGCTGGCCTGGAGCTCCCTCGCGGGAGGACGTCTGGCCACCGGTGAAGGTGTTGCGTCGGACCTGCTCTCCGTGTTGGACGGCCTGGCGGAACGCGAGTCGGTGGACCGGGCGACGGTGGCCGTCGCGTTCGTGTTGGCACACCCGACTGCTCCCGTCGCAATCGTCGGAACCCAGCAGCCGGCCCGCCTCGAGGCCCAGGTGGGGGCGGCGTCGGTGAGGCTCGACCGCAGCGACGTGTACTCCATCATCCAGGCATCCGACGGGGTCCCGCTGCCATGAATCGGCCGCTCCGCTATGGCGTCATCGGCACCGGGATGATGGGAATCGAGCACATCCACAACCTGCT
>CAJXIS010000239.1 GCA_913054115.1 uncultured Acidimicrobiaceae bacterium
GCACGGTGCGCCAGGCTTTCAACTTGTAGAGGTCCCTGAGGCGGCGTCCGGTCCACCTGCCGAAGTCGCATTCGTTCAGGCCGTGTGCGGTGCGCACCCGCAGGCCGAGTGCCCTGGCGATCGGCGCAGCGGTCTCGCGTGCCCGCTCCATCGGCGACGCGTAGACGGCGGCCACGCCCCCGCCCGGGAACCGGGAGGCGGCCTCGGCGAGGTGTCCGGCGACGGCCTCCGCCTGGGTGATGCCCTCGTCGGCGAGGTGCAGGCCGGGTGCCCGACCCGGCAGCCGGATGCCCGTGGTCGGGGTCCGGCCGTGGCGGACGTACAGCACGAGCGTCGATGGCATGGCCGCCCAACCTACATTGCAGCCGTGGAACGACTCCGATCCCTGGCCGAGCTGCACGACGAGGTCGTCGCCTGTCGGGCGTGCCCCCGGCTGGTCGAGTGGCGGGAGCAGGTGGCCGTCGAGAAGCGTGCGGCGTACCGGGACGAGGAGTACTGGGGGCGGCCCGTGCCGGGCTTCGGCGACCCCGGGGCCCGCATCCTGATCGTGGGGCTGGCTCCCGCCGCCCACGGTGCCAATCGGACGGGCCGGGTGTTCACCGGCGACCGGTCCGGCGACTTCCTCTTCGCAGCGCTGCACCGTGCCGGATATGCCAACCAGCCGGGGTCCGTCCACATCGACGACGGCCTCGAGCTCACCGACGTGTTCATCACGGCACCGGTCAAGTGTGCGCCGCCTGCCAACAAGCCGACGGGGGAGGAGCGGTCGGCCTGCCGGCCATTTTTCGTCCGCGAGGTGGATGCGCTCGCCGACGTGAGGGTCATCGTCGTGCTCGGACAGATCGGCTACGTGGCCGCAGCGGCCGAGTTCGGACTGTCGCCTCGGCCCAAGTTCGGCCACGGTGTCGAGGCGGTCCTGCCGGACGGGCGGACCATCCTCTGCTCGTTCCACGTCTCGCAGCAGAACACCTTCACCGGACGCCTCACCGGGGAGATGTTCGACGCGGTGCTCGACCGGGCACGGGTGCTTGCCGCGGCATGAGGCCCACCGAGGCGTGGGTTGCCGCCGATAGCCTCCTGCCCGTGATGCGCCGTTCCCGAACCGTTTCCGTGCCCGCTCGCCTGTCCGCACTCGTGGTTGCGGTCCTGCTGCTGGCCGGTTGCGCCAACGCTGGTACCCCGAAGGACTGGGCCGAGCAGGCGGACGAGACCGGCAAGGGCCTGGCCGAGCGGAACTTCATCGATGCGTGTGTCGCGGCCAACGACGACCTGACCGTGTCGAGGGCCACGTCGCTGTGCGAATGCGTCCTCGCCGAGGTTCAGGGAAGTGCCTCCTACGCCGACTTCGAAAAGCTCAACGACCACTTCAAGAACAACAGCGATGCGGTCACCGAGAGCGGCCTGGCCGACCTGTTCCCCTGGTTCACCGACGCCGTCGCCTCCTGCGCCACCTGATCCGCCTGCGGGCGACATGAGCGGCTTCCCGACGTTTCCCCGAGGTCTCACCGCACCGGTCCTCACCCCCTTCGAGGACGACGGCGTGGTCTCGCACGGCCGTTACCTCGAGCACGCCCGACGACTGCTCGGCGAAGGCTGCGTGGCCCTGGTGCCCTTCGGCACCACCGGTGAGGCCCTGTCCGTCGGAATCGACGAGCGCATGACCGCCCTCGACGCACTGGTGGACGGCGGTATCGACCCGTCGGTCCTGATGCCCGGCACCGGGCTCTCCAACGTCCCCGACACGGTTCGTCTCACCGGGCATGCCGTCGGTGCCGGCTGCGCTGCCGTGCTGGTGCTGCCTCCGTTCTATGTGAAGAACCCTTCCGACCAGGGGCTCATCGATCACCTCGAGGCCGTGATCGCCGGGGTCTCCGACGACCGCCTCCGGATCGTGCTGTACCACATCCCCCAGGTGGCCGGCGTGGGTTGGCCGGTCGCCGTCGCCCGACGCCTCCACGAGGCGCACCCCGACACGGTCGTCGGCGTCAAGGACTCGTCCGGCGACTGGGGCACCACGGCCGCCTTCTTCGACGTCGATGGGCTGATCGTGTGGCCCGGTTCCGAGGCATGGCTGCTCGACGGTCTTGGCGAGGGGGGGCCGGGGTGCATCTCGGCGACCGCCAACGTCAACGCGCCGGCCATCTCCGGGGTCGTCGACCTGCACCTGGCCGGACGCCACAACGAGGCGGACGCTGCCCTGCGGGCGGCACGCGACTGGCGGACCGGGCTCGGCGAGCCGTTGGTGCCTGCCATGAAGCGGCTGCTGGCGCAGCGCCTCGAGGACCCGACATGGGCCAACGTGCGTCCGCCGTTCGAGGTGGCGCCCGCCTAGGCGCGAACCTCGACCCCCGGACAGCAGGCGCTAGGGGGCCGCCGTGACCGGTATCCCCACCCGGGCCGACGGATTGGCCCATTCGGGCCAGCGGGCACGGCTCTTGGCTGCCAACTTGTGCATGAGGGCGATGGCCCCCGGGTCGCTGTCGCCGGGCCGGGCCTCGATCACGCCCTCGTCGACCATCGTCGAGATGATGTGGCGACCCAGTTCGGTGCGGACGATCGTGAGCGTCCAGTCGTTGTTCTCGCCGATGCCGCCGGTCGAGATGTCGGCGTGCTCGGCGGCGAAGTCGGGGCAAAGATTGCAGCCCTCCCGGGTCCAGGCGTGGCACTCCTTGAGCGGCACCTCGTGGTAGTCGCCGTTTTTCATCCAGACCTGGAAGACGCCCTTGATGTTCATCTTCACGATCTCGGACTTGTGGAGGCGGTACTTGGCCTCGAACAGTTCCTCGAAGATCGAGTCATCGAACGACTTGGAGCAGAGCAGCCCGATGTTGAGCTTGATGGGCCTGCCGACCTTGCCGACCTTGCGGTGCCACATGACGGGGCCGATCGAGGTCTGGCAGCTCATGCCGACCAGCGCCAGGGACTGCAGCCCCTGTTCGCGGGCCTCCCTCATTGCCAGGGTGTTGGCCGAGTACGTGTAACGGCTGCCGGCGGCGGCGAGCACCGACTCACGGTCGGTGGCGAGTGCGGGGATCGCGTTCCAGCCGCCGTCGCCCTCGAGGCGGGAGACGAGTGCGCCGTCGATGACCCCGTTCTCGAGGCACCAGATGAGGATCGCCGAGACCAGCCCGCCGTCCTGGCCGAGTTCGTGGACGGCCTGGTCACCGGCCCGGGTCAGCAGGATGTCGCGGTAGATGCCGGACACCTCGTCGGGGCGCCGCTCGCGGGCGAACAGGTGCTGATCGGCCTCTGTCTCCCAGAAGCGGAAGCGGGGGCAGGCCCGGGTGCAGGAGGTGCAGCCCTTGACGCCGTGGCCGCAGTCGTCGAGCCCGAGCTCGTCCTCGAGGTGGAACGGCTTGTAGGCGCCCGGCTCGTGCTTGTAGCCGATGACGTCGTGGGGGCAGGCGATCACGCAACCGGCACAGCCCGTGCACAGGCCCGTGTCGATGACCTCCTCGTAGAGCTCCTTCCACTGGTGTGGCCAGGCCTTCCTGGCCTTTGCCGCCGGTGGGGCTGGGGGAGTTGGAGCGGTCGTGGTCGCGTCGGGCATGGGTTCGACCCTAGCCCTCGCCCCTGCGCCGATCCGGACCGGGTCCGGGCACTAACGTGCGCCGTCGTTCGTCGGCTGCAGGGTTCTGACACAGGGAGTGTGGGCATGGCGAAGATCGTGGTCATGGGCGGCGACGGGATCGGCCCTGAAGTGGTCGATGCCGCCTGTGCGGTCCTCGACCGGGTCGCCGACCGGTTGGGCCTCGACCTCGGGTTCGAGCACCACCTGTTGCACGGTGCCTGCTGGGACGTCCACGGCGAGTGGGTGCTCGAGGAGACCGTCGAGGCCGCCCGTACGGCCGATGCCGTGCTGGTCGGCGCCGAGGGCGGACCGAAGTGGGACTCGATGGCGCTCTCCGGTCCGCTGCAGGAGCGCAGCGGGCTGAGCCGCCTCCGCTACAACCTGGACCTCTACGCCAACCTGCGCCCGGTGAAGCCCTTCCCGGCGCTGTTCGACGAGACGCCGTTCAAGCCCGAGGTGGTCCGCCACGTCGACCTGGTGATCCTGCGGGAGCTCTGCGGCGGCGTGTACTTCG
>CAJXIS010000240.1 GCA_913054115.1 uncultured Acidimicrobiaceae bacterium
GCGTCCCGTCGACGCCCGAGACCCGACACCTCGTCGATGCCGACTTCCTGGCCGCCTGCCGAAGCGGCACGCACCTCGTCAACATCTCACGGGGATCCGTGGTCGACCAGGACGCCCTCCGGGCGGCCCTCGACTCGGGACAGGTCGGGCTCGCCTCACTCGACGTGTGCGATCCGGAACCCCTGCCCGACGGGCACTGGCTCTACACCCACCCCGGGGTCCGCCTGAGCCCCCACATCTCGTGGTGCAGCCCGAACTCGTTCGACCACATGGGCACCAACTTCGCCGCCAACCTCGAGCGCTGGCTCGACGGCAGGCCCCTCGAGAACGTCGTCGACCGCGCCGCCGGCTACTGAACCGCCTGCTTCTGCCCGACTGCCGGCCCGGCGACTAGGTTCGCCCACCTGACGACCCGGGGGGTACCCGCCATGCCGCTGTCCGAACGATTTCTCGAACTACAGGGTCAGGTGCGCAACTGGGGACGGTGGGGTGACGACGACGAGCTCGGCACGCTCAACCTGATCACGCCCGAGGTGGTGCTGGCCGCCAGGGACTGCATCCGCACCGGCCGCACCTTTCCGCTGGCCGTCCCGCTCGAGCACGACGGGATCCAGGTCGGGTTCATCCCCGGCCGAGACAACCCGACACGGACGATGCTGATGGTCGACCAGGGCATGGACCCCGACGGTGATCCGGACCTGTTCCACACCAGCGACGATGCCGTCCAACTCGGACTCCAGGCCGGCACCCACTGGGACGGCCTCTGCCATGTGTCCTACTCGGGCAGGGTCTACAACGGCTTCGATGCCTCGACGATCACGGCCGAGGACGGTGCGACCCGGTGCGGCATCGAGAAGATCGGGTCGCTGTGCTCGCGCGGCGTGCTGCTCGACGTGGCCAGGGCCAAGGGCATCGACCTGCTCGACTGCCCCTACGCCATCACCGCAGACGACCTCGACGAGGCGGCATCGATGGGTGGTGTCGAGGTTCGAGCCGGCGACATCGTGCTGGTCCGCACCGGACGGATGCGGCTGTACCACGAGTCGGGTGGCATGGCCTACTGCCTCGGCCCCAGCCAGGACGGCTCGAACGCCGGGCTCTCGCTGTCGACGGTGCCGTGGTTCCACGAGCGGGACGTCGCCGCCGTCGCCAACGACACGCTCACCTTCGAGGTGTACCCCGCCGAGGACGTCAACCTGGCGGTCCACATGCTCCACGTGGTGGACATGGGCCTCACGCAGGGCCAGAACTGGGACCTCGAGGCGCTGGCCGACGATTGTGCGGCCGACGGCGTCTACGAGTTCTTCCTCACGGCGACACCCGAACCGTTCGTGGGCTGCGTCGGCTCTCCGGTGGCACCCGTCGCCATCAAGTAGCGCCTGTCGCCTGCATGTGACGGACCCTCCCCGTGACGGGTGGCACCGGTGAAAGTGGTCACCCGGCCGAGGCACCGGCCTTGGACACCGTCACACTCGAGGGAGCAACCCAGCCATGCGGAGAACAACATGACCACGAACACCGCCACCACCCGGACCCCCCTCGCCGAGCTCGAACTGTTCGCCGACCTCTCGAAATCCGAACTCCGCTCCCTGGTGCGGCTCATGACCCCCGTGCGGGTCCGGGCAGGACGCGACCTCACCCGCGAGGGCGAAACGGGTCGTGAGTTCATGATCATCGTCGACGGCACCGCCACGGTGCGCCGCGGCGGCAAGGTGATCGCCACGCTCGGCGCCGGCGACTTCGTCGGCGAGCTCAGCATGCTCGCCGGCATCCCCCGCACCGCCACCGTCACCGCCGACTCCGACCTGACCGTCGAGGCGCTCAACCGTCGTGAGTTCGCAAGCCTCCTCGACGAGAGCCCGCGCCTCGCCCGCAAGGTCCTGATCAGCGCCATCCGTCGCCTGCACGCCGTGGACCACAGCCCGGCCGACTGACACGGGCATCCACCGGGGTCCGCTGGACGCCGGCTGCGGCGGGCAGGACCCTGATCCCCACTCCCACTACCGTGCCGGCATGCGCCGTCGCTGCACGTTGTACCGGGACCGGGTGCCGACCCTCGACGAGCTGACCGGGTCCGGGCCGGCGACGATCGACGTGGTGCTCGGCGACCAGTTCCTGCTCGGCGTCCGAAGCGGGCCTGTGCGCGAACCCGAATGGTCGGCCATCGCCTGGACCGATCCGGACGACCCGGCCCCCGACGGTTGTCGCTCCTGGCTGGTCGACACGGTCGTCGTGTGGGGTTCGGTGGACCCACCTGCCGTGAAGCAGGTCTCGCTGGTCATCCGGCTCGGGGGGCTCGATGCAGCCGCATTCGCCGACCGCTACGGGTCCCACGGTGCCGTGGCGAGGGCCCACCACGGCATGTCCCGATACGTGCAGAACCTGGTCGCCGCCGGGCCCCCCGGACTCGACGCCGTGTCTGAGCTCTGCTTCAACTCGGAGCGGTCCTGGGCCGACGAGTTCTACCTGCAGCCGGACTCGGCTGCGATCGTGCGCGACGACGTGCGGGCCTTCATCGACCTCCGGGCGACGTCCTCGGCGCTCGTCGCCGAGACGGTGGTCCGGCCGTGACCTCTGCCCGGATCGTCGTGGTCGGGTCGGCCAACCTCGACATCGTCGTGCCGGTCCCCCACCATCCGTCCACCGGCGAGACGGTGCTCGGCGGCGACCACGTGCTGGTGCCCGGTGGCAAGGGCGCCAACCAGGCGGTGGCGGCCGCCCTCCTCGGTGGCGATGTCGCCTTCCTGGGGCGGGTCGGCGACGACGACGCCGGATCCCGGCTCCGGGCATCGCTGGATGCCGCAGGGGTCGATGTGACCCGACTGCACACCGACGACGGGGCTCCCAGCGGCATCGCCCTGATCGGCGTCGATGCCACCGGCGACAACGCCATCATCGTGAGCCCCGGTGCGAACGCCCGGGTGTCGCCGGGAGACCTCGACCCGGACCTGTTGGCCGACGCTGCGGTCACGCTTCTGCAACTCGAGGTTCCCGTCGATGCCGTCCTCGCAGCGGCGCGCGCCACCGGTGGAACCGTCATCCTGAACCCCGCTCCGGCCGTACCCCTCCCCGAGGGTCTGCTCGACGCCATCGACATCCTCGTGCCCAACCGGCTCGAGTTGACGGCACTGGCCGGCGACGGAGAAACCGTCGAACAGGCACGCTCCCTCGGCGTGCCCACGGTCGTGGTGACCCTTGGTGCCGATGGCGCCCTGCTCGTGACCGGAACCGAAGCCCTCCACATCCCGGCTCCGGAGGTCGAAGTGGTCGATACGACCGCCTGCGGCGACGCCTTCTGCGGCGCATTGGCCGAGGCGCTGGCGCGCGGCACCGACCTTCGGGATGCCGTGAAGCGTGCCGTGCAGGTGGGCTCGCTCACGGCCACCCGGCCCGGTGCGCAGACCTCCCTCCCCAGCAGCGCCGAACTGGTTGCGGCCTTCGGTGGCTGAACGGCTAAGACTCCGCCCATGACCGACCGCCCCCGCATCATCCTCGACTGCGACCCAGGTGTCGACGACGCCATCGCCATCATCACCGCCGCCCGCTGGACCGACCTCGTCGCCATCACCACGGTCTCGGGGAACGTCGGCATCGAGCACACCACCGCCAACGCGCTGCGGATGCGCGACCTGTTGGCCATCGACGTGCCGGTGCACCGGGGAGCCGCCCGCCCGCTCGTCGCCGAGCCGTTCCACGCCAGGCACGTGCACGGCATGACCGGCCTCGCCGACGTCGATCTCCCACTCGCCGACCTGTCCCCCGACTCCGATGACGTCGTCGAGGTCATCGTCGAGGCGACCCGGTCGGAGGAGGGGCTCCACCTGGTTCCGGTGGGGCCACTCACCAACATCGCGCTGGCGCTGCGTGCCGACCCGCTGATCGCCGGCCGGGTGGCCTCCATCACGCTCATGGGCGGCGGTGCGAGCGGCGGCAACGTGACCGCCGCCGCCGAGTTCAACATCTACGCCGATGCGGAGGCAGCCGACGAGGTCTTCCGGGCCGGTGCCCCGGTCACCATGGTCGGATTGAACCTCACCCACCAGGTCCGCATGGACGCCGGCCACGCAGACGCGTGCCGCT
>CAJXIS010000241.1 GCA_913054115.1 uncultured Acidimicrobiaceae bacterium
CAGTGCTGGCACTGGTTCGATGGCGCCTCCGCCGCCGTGGAGGTCCGTCGCCTGCTCGTGCCGGGTGGCCTGCTGGCGATCGGCAACTTCGACTGGCTCCCCCTGCCCGGAACCGTGTCCGGCGAGACCGAGGCGCTGATCCAGTCGCACCACCCGACATGGGGCCTCGGCGGCATCCGCGAGCCGCTCCCCGAGGCGATCGAACATGCGGAGCGGGCGGGATTCACCGTCTTCGAGACCTGGATCGACGACATCGACGTGCCCTACCTTGCCGATTCGTGGCGTCGACGGATCGGTGCCAGCGCCGCCATCGTCAACCTCGAACCGGCAGCGGCCGAGGCCTTCGATCGGGAGTTGGCGGCGCTGCTCGCCGATCGGTTCCCCGGCGACGAGGTCGAGGCCCCGCACCGGGTCTCGGTGCTGGTGGCCCGGGCGCCCGGATAGGCGCGCCCCGAACCGGTCGCGATCAGGAGCCGGTCCGTCGCCGTGCGGGGATTCCGGTGGCGATTCCGCCTGCGATTCTGGCTGCGATTCTGGCTGCTACAAGCAACCCGAGGGCCATGGCGAGCAGCGGCCACGGTCCGAACCGTGTGGCCCACGTGTCGCCCTCGCGCAGCTCGACGGTGGCGTGCAGCACGGCCTGTTCGGAGACGCCGGATCGTTCGAGGACCCGCCCCTGGGCGTCGATGACGGCGCTGAAGCCCGTCGGTGCCGCCTGGAGCAGCCAGCGACCGGTCTCGAGCGCCCGGAGGCGACTGGAGGCGATCTGCTGCGACTGGACGATCGTCAACCAGTAGCTGGCCCCGTTGGTCGGGTTGAGGAGCACCTGGGCGCCGTCACGGGCGGCGTCGCGGGTCCGGTGTTCGAAGAACACCTCCCAGGAGATGCTCACCCCGAGCCGGCCGACGCTCGTGTCGAGGACGGCCGGGCCCGCACCGGGGAGCAGGTCGCGGGAGGGCAGGTCGCCACTCCCCACCACTGCCTCGATAAACCCCCGCAGCGGGACGAACTCGCCGAACGGCACCGTACGGACCTTGTGGTAGGAGTCGGCGATGTGCCCGTCGGGTTCGATGGCGGTCGAGTAGTTGAGGGTGGCGGTCGGGATCGTGGGGTGGCGGTGGAACCATCCCGGCACCAACACGGCGTCGAGTCGTCGGGCTTCGGATTCGAGGGCGGCGGTGGCGTCGTCGGCGTACAGGCGGTCGGGGGACCGCTCACCGGTGGCCGGCTCGGGGGTCGGGTTGACGACGTCTTCGGGCCAGAGCACCAGATCGACCGGCGTGACGACCCGGGAGGTGGCCTCGAGCTGGTTGGCGAACACGATCGCCGCTCCGGTCGGGGTGGCCCGTGTCCGCTGCGGTCCTCCGCCCTGGACCACGGCCACGTCGAGTTCACCGACGACATGCCCGGCGGGGGCCAGCGCAGCGAGCACCCCGCACACGACGACCGTGGCGAGGGCGACGGCTGCGGTGACGACGGAACCGGGCCCGGCCCGGCGACCATCGGCGAGGGCGCTCAGGCCGACCCCGATCACGACGACGAGGGCGACGAGCAGGAGGGGTCCGCCGACCCGGACCACGGGGGCGAGCGGGCCACCTGCCTGGCCCATCGGCAGGGTCGCCAGCGGAACGCCGCCGAAGGGAACGCTCCACCGCACGAACTCGGCCAGGGTGATCGCTCCCACCAACCCGAGGCGTCGCCCGTGGCCGGCCGGCACGAGAACGGCCGCCAGCCCGAAGAAGGTGCTGTGGAGGACGACGACGATCAGCCAACCCGGTGGCGTGAGGTCCCACATCCAGAGGGTGCCGGGAGCCAGCCACGCAGCAGCCACCAGCATCGCCCTGGCGCATCGACTGCCGGCCGACTGGTCGGCGAGCAGCCGATCGAGGACGGCGATGCCGGGGAAGGCCATCGGCCACCAGCCCCACGGCGGGATCGAGGCGGCCAGCAGCAGCCCGGCCAGCAGGGCGAGTGCGACGGCGCGTTGGCGGGAGGCCACGCAGGTCAGCCGATTCGTGGGCCGAGCCGTTGGATCCCCCCGATGGGACCGACGCCTCGGATGTCGACCTCTTCGACCTCGAGCACCTGCATCCAGTCGGGAAGGTCATCGACATCACAGTGGGCGAGGATCTCGCCGGGCTCGGCGACGCTGCACAGCTTCGCCGCCAGGTTGACGGGCTCGCCGATGTAGTCGTCACCCTCGAACAGGAGGGCGATGCCGGTGGCGAGTCCGGCCCGGATCTCGATCCCGGTGTACTTGAAGTGCGAGATCACGTGGCCGGCCCATGCGATGGTCGGGGTGGGTTCGGTTCCGACCATCATCACGCCGTCGCCCAGCCACTTGGCGACCCGCACGCCGCGCTTGGCGGCGACGTCACGGGAGATCCTGCGGAAGGCCTCGAGGCGGTCGACGGCGAGGAGTGGCCCGTGCTCGCGGGTGAACCGCGTGAAGCCGGAGAGGTCGGCGAAGCAGAAGGTCCGTTCGATCTGCAGGTAGCTGGTGTCGGGCAACTCATTGGGGTGCTCGGTGCCGCTGCCGGGTCGGGCCTCGGCCCATTCGCTGGCCGGTGTCGTCTTGGGTGTCACGCCACCATCGAACCACGCCGTCGGTCGGATTCCATGGTCATCAGGGGTTTTCCGGGCGGATTTCGCACGGAGGTCCGCCCGATGGATCGGCAGAGGCTCGCTCAGGCCTGGCGCCCGGCCGGGCCGCGGTTCGGCGAGCCGCTTCGTGGCTGGCACGATGCGCCGTGGCGCGCTCAGGCCAGGCGCTCGGCGGCAGCGGCAGCGGCTTCGGATCCGGACCTGATGCAGGCGGGGATGCCGACGCCGTGGCGGAAGGCACCAGTGACCATGAGGCCGGGTGCGGCTTTGGCGAGACGGTCGTCGATGGTGGCCATCCGGTCGATGTGGCCGGGAGCGAACTGCGGCAACGACCTCGGCCAACGGGACATGCGAACGGCGGCAGGTGGCGCCTCGACCCCGATGGTCGTCGCCAGGTCCTTCGCCAGGGCACGTTCGAGGGCGGCGCCATCCAGGTCGGCGTGGCGGAGGTCGTCGATGCGACCGGCAGACAGTCGCAGCAGGACCCGATCGCCCGTGTCGAGGTGGGGCCACTTGCTGCCGGTGTAGGAGCAGGCGGTCATGTGCATTCCGGTTCCCCGGGGGACGAGGAACCCGCTCTGGTCCCCGGGGACCTCGAGGTCGCTTCGCCGATAGGCGAACGTGGCGAGCGACACCGAAGCGTGGGGAATCTGTGCCAGGTGTTCGGCGGCCTCGGCCTCGATGTGGGTGACGAGGTCGGCGGCCACGAAGGCGGGGACGGCGAGTATGACGATGTCCGCCATCTCGACGCCGTTCGTGGTGCCGACCAGCCAGCCGGTATCGGTGCGCCCCAGTCCGGTGACCGATGCCCGCAGGCGGAGGCGGTCGCCGAGTCGGCCGACGAGGACGTCGATGAGGTGGCCCATGCCGGACGGATGGGTGTTGAAGACCGGTGCCGTCGGATCGGATGCCTGCTGGGCGGCGCGCAGGGTCGCCAGGAGGCCTTCGGGACTGCGGGCCGCAGCAAGGAGTTGTGGCGCCATGACCCCACAGCTGAGGTCGTCGGCCCGGCCGGCGTTGACGCCACCGAGCAGCGCATCGACCAACCGTTCGAACACGGCGTCACCGACGCATGGGCGAACCACCTGGCCGACGGACAGGTCGCCGTCGGGCGGGGTGCCGGCGGGAAGGTCGCGGTCGGGTCGGCCGTCGCCGGTGAGACGCTCGAGGTCCTCCGGCGGCAGGACGCCTTCGGCGACGGTGGCCGGATCGAGTGGGATGCCGAGCACGTTCGGCGAGGGAAGGGGGCGCAGTGCGCCGTCCAGCCAGACCGAAGCCGTGCGTGCGTGCGGGGCCACGAGCTCGTCGGCCAGGCCCAGTTCCGTGCACAGGTCGAGCGCCCACGGAACCCGGACGAGGAAGGCGTCGGCGGCCTCGTCGACGGGAAGCCCGGCGAACGAACTGGTCCGGATCCTGCCACCCGGCGATGCGGACCCCTCGAGGACGGTCAGGTCGAGGTCCGGATGGTCGG
>CAJXIS010000242.1 GCA_913054115.1 uncultured Acidimicrobiaceae bacterium
CACTGCCGGCGAACGGCCACCAGAACACCTTGGTCCTCGCCCAGGTGCCATCCAGCACCAGGTGGGCGAAGAGTCCGATCGGCACGCCCAACCAGCGCCTTTGGACCAGGCGCTTCCCCCGGGCGACCACCATCACGCCGAAGAGGACGGCCGCGCAGAACAGGAGCGTGTGCAACAGCCATGGCCCACCCAGGATGCCCTCGCCGACGGGCAGGACAGCCCCGAGCACGACGAGCCGGTAGTCGAGGCCGGGACTGTCGAAGACGTGGGCCACCAGGACGAGCGACATGACGACAAACCAGACGAACACCGTTCAGCGGACCACGAGACGGCCACACTCGGTGCAGTCGGTCAAGGTGCCTACCTCGAGGTGCTTGACGCGGTCCACCTCGACGGCCGGCATCGACAAGGGACAGACCCGGCAGTCGGAACCATCGAAGCCGGCCACGGTGCTGGCACCGAACACGCCGCGGAGGCGTTCGTAGCGGTCCAGGGCGTCAGCCGGAACTTCGGCAGCCGCGACACGGCGGCGATCGCCGGCGCTGGTGAGATCCTCGGCGAGCCCCTCCTCGGTGCCCGCCAGGACGGCCTGCGCTTCGGCGATCTTGGCATCTCCGGCCTCGGCCAGCACATCGAGTTCGCGCAGCCGGGCATCGACCGGGTCGATCTCCTCCATGATCTCGAGCACGCGCTCCTCGAGATCATCCTGTCGGGGCGTCAGGCGGTCGACCTCCTGCTGGATCTCGCGAGCCTCCCTGGGCGAACTGATGCCACTGTCGTAGAGGCGCCTGTTCAACTCCTGCATGCGCGTCACGACGGCCTCCACGTCAGCTTCTGCCCGCTTCTGGCGACGGTCGAGTTCGAGGCGCTCGAGGCGGACACCCTCACGGTCCGCATCGACCGAATGTCGCTCGGCGAGTGCCGCTTCGAAGGTCGCACGCTCAGGGAGGTGGGCGAGACGGTGCCGAATCTGGTCGGCGGTGGTGTCCTCGTCCTGCACCGCCAAGAGATCGTCCACGGCCGACATGCTAGGAGGAACCGACGCCGTGTCCCGCCGGAGGCAGACCTGTTGGTCGGTGCCTTTCCCCGGGAACCAGCGCGCGCTGTCAAACTTCGTGTTCCCCGCCGGTCAGTACGTGCCGCCCAACTTCGTGTGGTCCCAGGAGACGACCTTGTCGGGGACGACCTCCACGGCGGTTCGCTTGGCCGCCATCTGGATGGCCGCGGCAGCGACGTACTCCTCAGGGACTTCTGGCTGGTTGCGGCGGATAACCGCCTCGGCGACCGGCACCACGTCGGCCGGATCCGACCGGAGGATGGCGCGCCCCTTGATCATCACGCCCCGCAACGTGTCGTAGGTGGTTCCGTCCTCGAGGAGGACCGTGATGCGGTCGTCGCGCTCGAGGTTCACGATCTTCTGGGAACGGCTGTAGGTCTCGAAGACCACGTTGCCGTCGATCACGGCATACCAGAGGGTCGACAGGTGAACCGAGCCGTCACGCTCGATGGTGCCGACCTGCAGGCTCAACTTGGCGTCGATGAACGCCTCGACCTCTTCGTCGGACATGCGGATCAGGTCCCGGCGCGATGTGCCCATGCTCTTGTCCCACTTTCTTCTCGTCCCGCTTCCCTCTCGGCCCACACCCGCCGACCACTGTTCGCGGGCACCCTAGGAGGCCTTTCCCAATCACCCGGAGACGGGCAGCGGCGCCCGAAAAAATGGAACGTCCCACCTGGGGGGAGGCGGGACGTTCTCTCGCTCTCGGCCGATTGATCAGGGGGGAAGATCTCGGCCGGAGTCTCAAGGTTCGGAGAACTCTGTCTCGAACCGTTGTGATGACCAGAATAGCGATCAACGAAGTGTTGAAGACCTTTGTGGCGCGTCGGATCTGGTGACTTCTGACACGTCGGAACAATCCACCCGGATGGTGCCCGGTTAGGGTCGGGCGCGGCGGAGATTCCGTCTCGCGAGGAGCGATCATGGCCCGGCCCACCGACGAGCAGCGGCGCGAGATGCTCGTCGACATGGTCACCGCACGGGTCCAGTCGCAGCGGATCTTCAACCTCCAGCGCCAGGGCCGGGTGGGCACCATGGCACCCGTCGACGGCCACGAGGCGACGATCGTCGGCGCAGCCCACGCCCTCGACACCGATCATGACTGGGTGCTTCCCCAGTACCGGGAGCCGATCGCACTGCGCCGCTACGGACCCGAGATGCTCGAGCACGTCATGCTCTACAACATCGGACACCCGGCCGGCGGCCACATCCCGGCACCGATCCGGGTGCTCCCCTACCAGATCTCGCTCGCCACGCAGATCCCGCACGCCGTCGGCCTCGCCTGGGGGCTGACCCTGCAGGACGACCCCGGCGTGGTCCTCGTCTTCTTCGGCGACGGCTCCTCGTCCGAAGGCGACTTCTACGAGGCCGGCAACCTCGCCGGCGTGTTGGGCGCACCCGTGATCTTCCTGTGCGTCAACAACCAGTGGGCGATCTCGACGCCGGTGCACCTCCAGACCGCCGCCGAGTCGTTCGCCGCCAAGGCCGCTGCGTTCGGCTTCCCGGGCATACAGATCGACGGCAACGACGTCGACGCCGTGTACGACGCCGTGCAGACTGCCCGCACACGTGCCCTTGCCGGGAAGGGCCCCACCCTCATCGAGGCGGTCGTCTACCGGTTGGGTCCCCACACCACGGCCGACGATCCGACCCGCTACGTCCCCGCCGAAGACCTCGAGGCGGCCCGCCGGAGCGATCCCATCAAGCGCCTGCGCACCGAACTCGAGACGGCCGGCCTCTGGGACGACGACGTGCAGGCAGAGGTCGAAGAAGCCGCCCTCGCCGCACTCGACGCAGCCCTCGAGAAGGCCAGATCCACACCCCTGGCGCCCGACGCCATGCTCGACCACTGCTACACCACAGACACACAGCGCCTCGCCCGCCAACGCGCCGGATTGCTGGCCGAGGCCGGCCCCGGCGGAAGCGCCCGATGACCGAGCTGAACATGCTCGAGGCGATCAACGAGACGCTCCATGCCGAGATGGCACGTGACGACCGGGTCGTGGTGCTCGGGCAGGACATCGCCCACAACGGCGGTGTCTTCCGGGCCACCGAGGGACTCCTCGAGAAGTTCGGTGAACGCCGGGTCGTCGACATGCCGCTCGCCGAGGGGGCCATCGCCGGAGCGAGCGTCGGCCTGGCCGTGGCCGGCCTGGTTCCCGTCGCCGAGATCCAGTTCCTCGGCTTCGCCTATCAGGCCATGCACCAGATCGCCGGACAGATCGCCCGCCTCCGCTACCGCACCCAGGGCCGCTTCGACCCGGCCATCACGATCCGTGCCCCATTCGGCGGTGGCGTCAGGACCCCCGAACTGCACTCCGACTCCCTCGAGGGGCAGCTGGCCAACGTGCCGGGCCTCAAGATCGTGGTGCCGGCCACCGCCGCCGACGCCAAGGGCCTGCTGGCGTCGTCGATTCGCGATCCCGATCCGGTGATGTTCCTCGAACCCCTCCGTGGCTACCGGGGGATCCGCGACGACGTGCCCGATGGCGAGCACCTGGTCCCGCTCGGATCGGCCCGCACCGCCCGGCCGGGTGGTGACGCGGTCGTGATCGCCTGGAGCCACCAGGTCGAACTGGCGTGCCGGGCCTCCGACCGCCTCGCCGAGGAGGGACTCTCGGTCCGGGTCCTCGACCTGCGCTGCCTGGTGCCGCTCGACCTGGCTGCCATCGCCGAGGCGGTCGATGCGTGTGGTCGGGTCGTGGTCACCGAGGAGTCGCCCCGGACCGGCGGCTTCGGCGGCGAGGTGGTTGCCACGATCGTCGAGGAGTCGTTCTGGTCGCTCGAGGCGCCGGTCGTGCGTGTCTCCGGCTTCGACGTCCCCTATCCGGTGGGCATGGTCGAGGACCGCTACCTCCCCGACGAGGACCGGATCGCCGCTGCGGTGCGCCACGTCCTCGACATGGCCTGAGCCCCGGACCGCCCCGCAGGAACTGCCGGATCATGAGCTTCGTCTTCCGACTCCCCGACATCGGCGAAGGCCTCGACGAGGCCGAGATCGTCGAGTGGCTGGTCCG
>CAJXIS010000243.1 GCA_913054115.1 uncultured Acidimicrobiaceae bacterium
CAGCAGCGATTCGAATTCGTGATCGGACTTATCGACCTCGTCGATCAGCAGCACCGTCGGCGTGGCCGCCCGCTCGCTGGTGGTCGACAGCGCCTGGAGCAGTGGGCGGCGCACCAGGAACCGCTCGTCGTAGAGCTCGTCCTCGAGGTCGGCGACTGCGATGCCCTCGGTGGCGCCGGCGGCCTCGGCGGCTCGCAGGTGCAGCAGCTGCCTCGAGTAGTCCCACTCGTAGACGGCCTGTGCCACGTCGATGCCCTCGTAGCACTGCAGGCGGATGAAATCACCGCCGGCCCAGGCGGCAAGTGCCTTGGCGACCTCGGTCTTGCCGACACCGGCCTCGCCTTCGAGCAGGATCGGTCGACGCAGTCGCAGGGCAAGGAAGATCGCCGTGGCCAGCCCCTCGTCGGCGAGATAGCTCTGGTCGGCCAGCGCCGAGATCACGTCGTCGACCGACGCGACGTCGTGGGGTGAGATGGGTGAATCGGGTGGAGAAGCCCCTGCCATGCGTTCAGGCTACGGGGCGGTTCGGGGCATCCCGATCAGGCCCCGGCCTCCTCGAGGCCCCGACGGGTCAGGACCCGTGCCAGGTGCTGCCGGTACTCGACGCCGGCGTTGAGGTCGGCCGGCGGCTCGAGGCCGTCGGCGGCCGCTGCGGCAGCGTCGGCGGCACTCGCTCCCCCGGCGATGGCCGACTCGACCCCGGCGGCCCGCACCGGGCGGGAATCCATGTTGACGAGTCCGACGCCGCACGTGCCCCCGTTGACCAGGACCGCTGCGCCGACGATCGCCCAGTCCTGCGCCCGGCGGTTGAACTTCTGGAACGACCAGCCGGCGTCCGGCACCTTCGGGACCCGGATCTCGGTGAGGAGGTCCTGCTCGCCGATGGCGGTTTCGAGGAAGCCGGTGAAGAAGTCGTCGGACGACACCTGGCGCTGCCCGTCCGGTCCGTCGATCACCATCGTCGCCCGCAGCGCCAGCAGCGCAGCCGGGATGTCGGAGGCGGGGTCGCCGTGGGCGATCGCCCCACCGATCGTGCCCCGGTGGCGGACCTGCGGGTCACCGACCTTCGCTGTGGCCCCCGCCAGGAGGCCGGCCTGGGATCCGACCAGTGCGTTCGTCTCGATCTCGCGGTGGCGGGTGAGGGCGCCGATGGCGAGGTGGTCGCCGGCGTCGCGCACATAGGAGAGCTCGGTGATGCGCCCGATGTCGACCACGACGGCCGGTGCCGCCAGGCGGAACTTCATGAGCGGGATCAGCGAATGGCCGCCGGCCAGCAGCTTGGCCTCGTCGCCGTGCTCGGCCAGCAGCTCGAGGGCGTGCCCTGCGGACTCGGCCCGGACGTAGTCGAACGCCGCCGGGATCACTGGCCGGCCCCTCCACCACCCGCCGCCTGCAGGACCGCCTTGACGATGTTGTGGTAGCCGGTGCAACGGCAGAGGTTGCCCTCGAGCCCCTCACGCACCTCGGCCTCGGTCGGGTTCGGCACCTCGTCGAGCAGCGACACCGCCGCCATGATCATCCCCGGCGTGCAGTAGCCGCACTGCAGGGCGTGGCACTCGTGGAACGCCTGCTGCATCGGGTGGAGCACATCGCCGTCGGCGAGGCCCTCGATGGTGGTGACCGCACAGTCGTCGGCCTGGACGGCGAACATGGTGCACGACTTCACGGCCTCACCGTCGAGGTGCACCGTGCATGCCCCGCACGACGATGTGTCGCAGCCGACGTTGGTCCCGGTCAGCCCGGCGTGGTCCCTGAGGTAGTGCACGAGAAGCGTGCGGGGCTCCACGTCGAGGGACACCAGCGCCCCGTTGATCGTCATCGACACCTGCACCGGCAACCTCCATGCAACGCGTTGTCTTCTGCCCTTGCTTCAACCTCTTCGACCGCGCCGCGGACCGTACTGCCGGGCCCCCGGCGATCGCGTAGCGAGCTATGCAGCGAGCCGTTTGAGTTGGCGCAGCGCGAACAGCCCCGACACGAGGGTCATGCCGCCGAGGGCGACGAGACCCGGCCAGGTCAACGACCAGGTGAGGTCGCCGAGGAAGCCCTGGCGGGCGAACCGGAGCACGTTGGTGATCGGGTTCACCCTGGCCACGGCATGGAGCCAGCCGTTCATGAAGTGGATCGGCACCTGTCCGGTCGACAGGAACATCGAGCTGAACCCGAAGACCTGGATGAGGATCATCGACCGCATCGTGCGGAAGCGGTAGACGACGGTCAGGCCGACGAGGCAGAACACCGCCGCCATGCCCGCCGTGGCCACGTAGACGGTCAGCAGGGCGAGGGGACCGCCCGACAGGCTGAGTCCGCCCAGTATGGACACGAGCAGCACGCCGGTCGTCGGGATCATCGACCGCAGGGCGCTGTAGGCGACGGTGCCGACGAGGATCGGCACCCGGCTGCCGGGGGTCAGGAGCAGCCGGTCGAAGAAACCGTTCTCGAGGTCTTCCGCCGTCGCCGACGCACCACCCACGCCGGCGAACACGGCTCCCTGGAGCGCTGCGTAGACGGCCATCCAGTTGAAGATGTTGTCGGTCCCGTAGCCCTCGACCCGGGTGAGTGACCCGAATGCGCCGGTGAAGCTGACGACGAAGATCAGCGGCATCAGGAGCACCGGCATGATCAGCGTGGGCCGCGCCCGTATGCGGCGCATACCACGACCGCAGATCGCCGAGGCCACGCCGGCGGCATGCCCGAGTCCCGTCGTACGCACGACCACCGCTGCACTCATGATGCGCCGAGCCGTCGGTCCAGGGCGACGACGGCCATCGTCACCGTGACGACCGAGATCGCAAGCGGCACGCCGAGCGCCTGGCCGACATCCGACCACGACCAGCCTTCGAGGATCAGGCGTCGGATGGGATCGATGATCCAGGTCACCGGGTTGGCCTCGGCGACCTGCCGGAACCATCCGCTCATCAGGGTCGTGGGAAAAAACGCCGAGCTCATGAAGATGCTCGTGAACACCAGCGGGAACGTGGCGTTGACCGCCTCCTGGTTGCCGGTGAGGATCGCCAGCACCTGGCCCAGCCCCCCGATGGCGAGCACCAGGAGGACCGCTGCGGCCACGATCACGAGGATGGCCGCCGGACCCCCGGCGATCTCCGTGCCGAACGCCAGGAAGATGGCCACGATGAGGGCCCCCTTGGCGGTGGCGACCACCATCGCCCCCCCGAGGCGACCCAGCAGCAGCGGCAGGCGCGCGCACGGTGATGCCCGGAGCCGGTCGAAGAAGCCGTTCTCGATGTCCCTGGCCAGCTCCGTCCCGGCCTCGGTCGCCCCGAACGACACCGACTGGAGCAGGCTGGCCGGTAGGACGAAGTCGAGGAACGAGTCCACCACCGGGAAGCCGGGCAGGAGGATGACCCGTTCGAACTGGTGCGTGTAGACGGCGGCGAGCAACAGGGGGAACACGATGCCCGGCATCACGTTGCCGAGCTGCCGCCACTCCGAGACGACGGATCGACGGGCCAGCGCCAGCGTCTGGACGCCGGCAAGGCGCAATCCGGTGATCGTGCCGGTGCTCACGGATGGGTCCTCATACCAGCAGGGACCGGAACACCCGAGTCTGCCGAAAATGTGAGCCGCTCACTCCGCTGCCCCCTCGAGCCGGCGGCCGGTGGCATCGGCGAACACGTCGTCGAGGCTCGGGGCGTCGAGCTCGAGGTGCGACACCGAGATGCCGGCGTCGTCGAGCGCCCGGACCACCTCGGTCACCCGTGCCGCTCCCCCGTCGAGGCCGACGGCGACCCGTCCCTCCCTGGCCGGACGCCCGGGGCCGAAGCCGGCGAGCACCTTGCGGGTCGCCTCGAGGAACACCGGATCGACGTCGACACGAAGCGTCGGCGAGCCGACGGTGGCCTTGAGCGCCTCGGGCGACCCCTCGCGGACCAGGCGGCCCCTGTCGATGATGGCGATACGGCCGGCCAGCTCGTCGGCCTCCTCGAGGTACTGGGTGGTGAGGAAGACCGTGGTGCCCAGTTCCTGGTTGAGCCGCCGGACCTCCTCCCAGAGGGCGAGCCGGCTGGTGGGGTCGAGCCCGGCCGATGGCT
>CAJXIS010000244.1 GCA_913054115.1 uncultured Acidimicrobiaceae bacterium
TCGAGCAGGGCATCGGCGTGGGTTCTGTGGGCGGCGTTCGCCAGTTTGCTGGTGAGTGCCACGGCGATGCCCCCCTCCTCGGGGAAGTGGACTGCCGGCCCGGCGCTCATGCGCTTGCCCCCGAGGTCGGCGAGGACGCAGATCGGGAACTCGAGGCCCTTGGCGCCGTGCATCGTGAGGATGTGCACGGCGTTGTCGTCGGGTTCGGGCGGTACGACCTCGTCGATCCGGACGTCGTCGGCCGAGTGGAGTCGGCACCAGGCGAGGAACGACCGGAGGTCGCTGCCGCGTGACTCGCCGAAGGTCCGTGCCGTGTCGAGGAACGTGCGGATGCGCCGCCAGGCGTCGCGGGGCCGTGGCGAGCAGAGCGCCAGCTCCATGGCACGCCGGTCGCGCACGAGGTGCTCGACCAGGTCGGCGGCCCCCTCCCAAGGCCGTCGGGCGTGCAGGGCCGCCATCCAGGCGAGGCCCTCGAGCACCGGGTGGTCGGCGGCGAGCCCGGTGGAGCCCGGATCCTGGTGGTTCCAGCGCCCACCGGACGATGTGAACTCGAACAGGTCGTCGTCGCCGCAGCCGAACAGGGGCGAGCGCAGCGCCGTCACCAGGGCCAGTTCGTCGGTGGGGTCGTCGACGGCCCGGAGGGCGGTGAGGAGGTCGCGGACCTCGTCGGTGGCCAGGGGATCGAAGCCGGCCTCGATGCGGTGCGGGATGCCGGCGTTGGTGAGGGCCTCGGCGAGTGCGTCGACCGGGGTGCGGCTACGGACGAGGATGGCGATGTCGCCGGGTTCGCAGGGACGCCAGTCGCCGCCCAGGGGCCCGCCGTCGGGGGCCGGCAGGGTTTCGTCGAAGATGGTCCAGCGATCGGCAAGGGCGGTGCTCACGGCGGCGGCGACACCGGCCGCCGATGTCGCATGGAGTTCGTCGGTAGTGCGTTTCTCTGCATCGTCGGCGCCGAGCACCACAACCGGGGGGCCGTTGGAGCCGTCGGCCCGGGTGGGGACCAGCGGCGTGTACTCGGGCTGAGCCCGTGGCACGTGCTTGATGAGGCGATCGAACACCGCGTTGAGCCACTCGAGGATGGGTCCGGTGGTCCGGAAGTTCTGCTCGAGGTGCACGGCGTTGTCCCCGAAGGTCTCACGGGCGTCGAGGTAGACGGCCAGGTCGGCCCGACGGAACCCGTAGATCGACTGTTTGGGATCACCGACGAAGAACAGCGATCCGGGCCGGGGGCGCAGGCGCCTCCAGTCGTCGGTGACGGTGTGCGGGTCGGCGATGAGGGCCGCCAACTCGATCTGGAGCGGGTCGGTGTCCTGGAACTCGTCGAGCAGGAGGTACCGGTAGTGGTCGGAGAGCGCGGCGCGCACGGCCAACCCGTGGGCCGGGTCGCTCAGCACGCGTCGGGCCAGGACCAGCAGGTCGTGGAAGCCGAGTTGCCCCTGGCGCCGTCGGTGCTCGGCGGCCTCGACCGCACCGCGGCCCACGACCTCGACGAGCCGGTCGATGACCTCGTCGTTGAGCCGCTGCACCTCGGCGTCGATGCGGTCGCCGGCTGCCCAGAGCTGGTCGCGCACCTCCTCGATCGAGACGCTGCCCGCCCACCGCTTCATGCTGCCCGTCCCTCGGCGGCTGGTGACGTCCTTGCGGTCGCTGAGGACCCCGACCACGGCCAGGGGGTCGCCGTCGGCCTCCTCGAGCCGGTCGGTGAACAACTCGACCAGGTCGAGTCGATCGAGCATCGTGTCGGTTTCGGCGGTGCAGTGTTTGCGCAGTTCGACCACCTCGCGCAGATCCTCGAGCAGCGGCCCGACGTCGATCGGCCGGGGATCGGGGGTGATTGCCAGGCGGGCGTCGATGAGGTCCCAGTTGTCGTCGAACCGGCGGGCCATGCGGCGGAGCTGGTGGAGGCGGATGCCGAACTCGAAGCCGACCAGCACCGTGAAGGCATGACGGGGGTCGCCGAGCAGCGTGTCGACGACGCCCGTCCAACGCTCGTCGAAGTCGACCAGCGACGACACCTCGTCCATGACCTCGACCGCCGGTGGCAGCCCGGCCTCGATGGGGTGCTCGACGAGGATGCGCTGGGCGAAGGCGTGGAGGGTGCACAGCGCAGCGCCGTCGAGTTCCACGAGCGCCCTGGCGGCGACCTCGGCATGGTCACCCGGTCCGGCGGCCAGCACCTCGAGGTGCCGGCGGACCCGGTCGCGGAGTTCGGTGGCCGCCCGGTCCGTGAAGGTGATGGCTGCGATGTGCTCGACGGACACGCCCGAGACCACGAGGGACACGATGCGGTTGACGAGCGCGCTGGTCTTGCCGGTTCCGGCGCCGGCCTCGACGAACAGGGTCGTGGCGAGGTCGGTGGCGATGCGGTCGCGTGCCGCCTGGTCGATGGGCACGGGGCGGGTCGGCTCAGGTGCGGTCGGCTCAGGCATCTGTGTCTCCGAGGCCGATGACGGCGATCGGTCCGTCGCCGGGCAGGTCGTCGATGAGGCGGCGGTAGTCGTTGAGCCGGGGGTCGTGGCGCTTGCGCTTCCAGAGGTCGGTGCGGGACTTCGTGCCCAGGCCGTCGGGATCGCAGTAGTCGCACCCGATGCCGTAGGAGTCCTTGGGGGGGCGGGCGGGGAAGAGGCCGTGCTCGATGCCGTCGACGATCGTTGTCAGGACGTCGTCGAACCGCTCGAGCACCTGGTCGGACAAGGGGTGTCCGATGACCCGGCCGCCGTCGGTGATGAACCAGTACCGGACCTCGACGTCGGCGTCCGGGGTCGCCAGGCGCTCGCGGGCGGCGAGCCCGTACAGGGGAAGTTGGAGGTACTGGCCGTTGACGTCGGGCGACTCTTCGCTGACCTTGTTGTAGTACTGCTTCTGCCCGGTCTTGTAGTCGGTGACGACCAGCCCGCCGCCGACGGCACGGTCGACGCGGTCGATGCGCCCCCGGAACCGGAGCGTGCGGCCGTCGGCGAGGTGGAGGACGAGCGGCTCGACACCGTCGAACCCGAAAGCCATCTCGGCGGCGACCGGGGTGAGGAGGTCGTTGCGGCGTCGCTCGTCGTCGTGGAGGAGGAAATCGAAGAGCGCCAGCCGCAGTTGGCCACTGTCGCGCTGCCAGAGGAGTGGCCGTCCGGTGAGTCCGCGGGACTCGACCAGGGTGAACTCCTCTTCGCAGATGCGGTCGAGGCGCTGGTGGTGGGCGGTGCTCCACGGCACGTCGTGGGAGGGGTGGTCGCCGGCCTCGATCGACTCGGTCAGGAAGCGGTCGAGGATCTGGTGGGCGAGCGACCCTCGCTCGAGGGGTGTGATGCCGTCCTCGTCGGCGGGCTCGTCGAGGGCCCCGACCCCGAGGACGTACCTCATGAAGTAGGCGTAGGGGCACCGGACCCAGTGCTCGAGCCGGGTGGCGGAGAGGATGGTGCGGCCGTCGGCGGGCGAGGGGAGGACGGCACCGTCGAGCAGGCCGTCGAAGCGGGTCAGTTGCGGCGCCTCGCGTCCCCGGACGAGGTCGATGCCGCGGTTGAGCACCTCATCGGTCAGTCGGCGGTCGCTCACGTCGGGGAGAAGGCCCCGGTGGCGGTCGCGGAGGAGCTCGGCGAGTGCGTACTCGTGGCGGTCGGCCGGATGGTCGAGCTGTTCGAGGGACTGGGCGAACGAGGACGAGGTGGCGAACCAGTCGACCTTGAGCTTCTCGAGTCGGGCCGGGCTGGGTCGTTCGCCGAGTTCGGCCTGGACCTCGTCGAGCAGCCACCGGGACGGCACGGCCTCGGTCTTGGAGCCGAGGTCGCCACGGGGGAACACCAGCACCCGGTCGATGGCTCCGGCGGCGAAGGTGGCGAGGACCTTGCGGTGGAGGTCGGCCTGGCGTTCGGCTCGCAGGGGGAGTGCTCCGTCGAGGGTGCGGCGGACGGCGTCGGACAGCAGTGGGTCGTCGCGTCGTCGGGGCGGGGTGACGCCCTCGGCGAGCCCCACGACGACCACACGGTCGAGGTCGAACCCGGCGGTGGCTCCGAAGCCGCCGACGAACACGCCGTTGCCGAAGCGGCCCTCACGGTCGATCT
>CAJXIS010000245.1 GCA_913054115.1 uncultured Acidimicrobiaceae bacterium
TCCTGATCCTGGGCGGTCCGACGAGGGCCACCCTCGAGACCGAGATCTGGCGCCATGCGGTCTGGCGTGGCGACCTGGCATCGGCGACCGCACTCGCCGTGGTGCAGTTCGTGGCCGTCCTGGCGATGGTCGTGGTGACCAACCGGCTCATGCGACAGCGGGCCGTGGGGCAGCGGCCGTCCGCCCGGCGGCCACAGCGCCCGACGGGGCGGCTCCTCGGCGCCAATCTCGCTCTGCTCGCCACGGTGCTGCTGCTCCCGGTGGCGGTGCTGGTCGAACGGTCGCTCTCAGTCGGCGACGGCTACTCACTGCGCCACTACGGCGCCCTCTCCGATCGGGTGAACCTGTTGCCGGTCTCGGCGCTGGTGGCGCTGCGCAACTCGCTGCTGTTCGCCGTGGTGGCGACGGCGCTCGCCCTCGTCGTCGGCGGGCTCGCCTCGTTGGTCGTCGTGCACGGCCGCGGCTGGGTGTCGCGGGTCTTCGACCTGGGGCTCATGCTGCCGCTGGGGGTGTCGGCGGTGACCCTCGGCTTCGGCATGCTGATCGCCCTCGACGATCCGCCGCTCGACCTGCGCACCTCCCGCTGGCTGGTCCCGGTCGCCCATGCGCTGGTGGGCATCCCGTTCGTCATGCGCACGCTCGTCCCGACGCTGCGCAGCATCGACGACCGCCTCCGAGAGGCGGCGGCCGTGCTGGGGGCCTCGCCGAATCGCGTCCTGCGCGAGATCGACCTGCCGATCGCCGGTCGGGCCGTCGCCGTCGGGGCCGCCTTCGCCTTCGCCATCTCCCTCGGGGAGTTCGGGGCCACCTCGTTCCTGCCACGCCAGCCCGATCGCCTGACGGCACCGCTGGCACTGTTCCGGCTGTTGGGCACGCCGGGCGACCTCCTGCGGGGTCAGGCCATGGCGCTGGCCGTGGTGCTCATGCTCCTGACGGCGACCTGCGTGCTGGTGATCGAGTCCCGCGGTCGCTTCGGCTCGGGCGTGGTCCGGGGCGACCTGTGAACGGCCTGACCGTCGCCGGCGTGTCGGTCGGTTTCGACGGGACGCCCGTGCTCGACGGCGTCGACCTGGCGGTCGCCCCGGGCGAGGTCGTGGTGCTGCTCGGCCCCAGCGGTTGCGGCAAGACCACCCTGCTGCGGGCCGTGGCTGGACTCGAGCCCACGTTGGCCGGGACGATCTCCTGGGACGGCGTCGACCTCGCCGGGGTCCCGCCCCACGAGCGGGGATTCGGGCTCATGTTTCAGGACCACGCCCTGTTCCCGCACCGGGACGTGGCGGGCAACGTCGGGTTCGGACTCCGCATGGCGGGGATGCCCGAGGCGCACCGGGACGAGCGGGTCGGTCGGGTGCTCGACCTGGTCGGGCTGTCCGGCTTCGGGCCACGGTCGGTGGCGACGCTGTCGGGCGGCGAGGCCCAGCGGGTGGCGCTGGCCCGGTCGCTGGCACCCGGGCCCCGGCTGCTCATGCTGGACGAGCCCTTGGGCTCGCTGGACCGGGCCCTGCGGGACCGGCTGGTCGATGAGCTCGGCGTCCTGCTGCGGCGGCTCGGCCAGGCGGCGATCCACGTCACCCACGACCACGACGAGGCCTTCGCCCTCGCCGACCGCATCGCCGTGATGGCCGACGGGCGAATCGCCAGGATCGGGACGCCGGCAGCGGTCTGGTCCGATCCGCGGACCGTCGCCGTGGCACGCAGCGTCGGACATCGCAACCTGGTCTCGTTGGGTGCCGACGGCTCGTGTGCCCTGGGACGCCTGGGATCCGGGCCCGGCACGGTGCTCGTGCGCGGCGACCGGCTGACATTGGGCGACGACGCCCTGCCGGCCCGGGTGACCGGCGTGGCATTTCGGAACGGCCGTGTCGAGTTAGCGGTCTCGGTCGGCGACATCGCGCTGTACCTGTTCGCCGATCGGGCGGTCGTCCGAGGCGACACCGTCGGCCTGCGAATCGCCGGCGACGCAGTCGTGCCACTCGCCGACAGTTAGGTTCCGCACTCGTGGCCGTGACGGAGGATCCGAAGAGGGTCGGCGCCGGCCGGCAGAACGTTCTCGTGATTCTCGCTGATGAACACGCCCGGTCGGCCGCCGGCTTCTCCGGGCACCCGATCGTGTCGACCCCGGTGCTCGATCGGCTGGCGGCCGGGGGCACCGTGTTCGACCGTGCCTACACGCCGTCACCGATCTGCATCCCGGCACGGGCCTCGATCGCCACCGGCCTTCCCGTGTTCGCCCATGCGAGCTGGTCGTCGGCCGAGTCGTACACCGGTCGCCCCGAGGGATGGATGCACCGCCTCCGCGACGCCGGCCACAGCGTCGTCTCGGTCGGCAAACTGCACTTCCGGTCGGACGAAGACGATCACGGCTTCGACGAGGCGATCGAGCCGATGTTCACCGCCAACTCCGGGCAGGGTTGGCCACAGGGCCTGCTCCGCCGTCCGATGGGCACGTTCCCCGAGGCGGTGGAGTTGGCGGCGCTTCTCGGCCCCGGCGAGAGCGAGTGCACCGCCTATGACCGCTCCGTCGCCGACGGCGCCTGTCGCTGGTTGCGCGAGGAGGCCCCGGGCCGACAGGATCCCTGGGCGCTGTTCGTGTCGTTCGTGAGCCCGCACTATCCACTGGTGGCGCCCCCGGAGTACTTCGCTGCCTACGCCGATGCCCCCGTGCCGCCTCCGATCCCGGGGCATGCCGACCACCCGGTGGTCGAGGCGCTTCGGCGGTTCTGGTGCTACGACGACCACTTCGATCCGGCGGGGCGCGAGATGGCGGTCCGCAACTACTGGGGGCTCTGCTCCTTCGTCGATGGGCTCATCGGCCGGGTGCTCGACGCCCTCGGCCCGGGCGCCGCCGACACGCTGGTCCTCTCGACGAGCGACCACGGCGAGATGCTCGGCAACCATGGGTTCTGGTGCAAGTCGGTCATGTACGAAGACGCCGTGGCGGTGCCGCTCATCGCCCGGGGTGCGGGCTTCGCTCCGGGGTCCCGTTCGGTGGTCCCGGTGACGCTCTGCGACCTGGCGGCGACCATCGAGCAGGCCGTGTTGGGGGTTCCCGATCCGGCGTCGCTGCGCCACGGGGCGCTGCCGCTCCAGGAGGTGGTGGCTGACGGGGGCCACCACGCCGACCGGTGGGCGCTGTCCGAGTACCACGACGGTGGGTCGACGACCGGCATCTTCATGGTGCGCCATGGGCGGTGGAAGCTGGTCCACCACGCCGACGGGTGTCCCGACCTGCTCTTCGACCTCGAGGACGATCCCGACGAGTGCCACGACCTCGCCGGCGACCCGGGCCACCGTGGCGTGTGTGCCGACCTCCTGGCAAGGCTGCGGGACCGGTGCGACCCGGTGGCCGTGGACGCCAGGGCGTTCGCCGATCAGGCGGAGGTGCTCGACCGGTTGGGCGGCGAGGCGGCCGTCAAGTCGATGCCGTCGTTCAACCACACGCCGATCGGTTCGTAGTGCGCCGGCGCCTGATCGCCTGAACGCTCAGTCCTCGAACCGGGGGAGCAGGTCGCGGAGAACCACCTTGCCCAGGGCGTTGCGGGGCAGTTCGTCGACGATGAGGAATCGGTCGGGGACCTTGTAGCGGGCCAGGTCGACGGCGCAGTGGGCGGCCAGGCGCACCGGGTCCGGGGTGCATCCGGTCGCCGGGACCACGGCGGCGACGACCCGTTCGCCGAGCCTTGCGTCGGGGAGTCCGAGGACTGCCGCCTCGGCCACCTCCGGGTGCGTCAGGAGCACGCGTTCGACCTCGGTCGGGTACACGTTGGCGCCGCCTCGCAGGATCAACTGGCTCTGCCGGCCTCGGATCATCAGCTGGCCGTCGGCGTCGAGTTCGCCGAGGTCGCCGGTGTGGAGCAGGCCGCCCCGGAGCGCCGCCCTGGTCGCCTCAGGCCGGTTCCAGTAGCCGAGCATCGGGGTCCACACCCCGGCCCAGCGGCCGTCGGTGCGGGCCCGGAAGCACACCTCGCCAACTTCACCGGCGGGGACCTCGGCACCGTCTTCGTCGACCACGAGCACCACGAC
>CAJXIS010000246.1 GCA_913054115.1 uncultured Acidimicrobiaceae bacterium
GCACCACCGAGACCCCCGACTGGGAGACCGCCCTCGACGAGGACCTGCTCGACCTGCTCCGCAACGACGACGTCGCCGGTGCCCGCCTCCGACTCCGCCGGGCCCTCGGGCTCCCCGGGGTCCCCACCCTCGAGGAGATCGCATCATGACCGTCTACCTGGTCGGCGCCGGCCCAGGCGATCCCGAACTGCTCACGCTGCGGGCCGCCCGCCTGCTGGCCGAGGCCGACATCGTGATCCACGACCGGCTGGTCGACCCAAGGGTGCTCGACCTGATCTCCCCGTGGGCCGAGGTGGTCGACGTCGGCAAACGCCCCGGTGGGCCGGCCGATGCCCAGGACCGCATCCACCGGGTGCTCGTCGAGGCCGCCCGGCGCCACGCCACCGTCGTGCGCCTCAAGGGCGGCGACCCGTTCGTGTTCGGCCGCGGCGGCGAAGAGGCCGAGGCCCTTCGCCACGAGGGCATCGGAGTCGAGATCGTCCCCGGCATCACCTCCGCCATCGCCGGGCCGGCCGCCGCCGGCATCCCGGTCACCATGCGGGGCCACGCCAGCGGCTTCACGGTCATCACCGGCCACCAGGACCCCACCGCCGCACGCAGCATCGACTGGGAGGCCGCCGCACGGCTCGGCACCACGCTCATCGTGCTGATGGGCGCCTCACGGGCGGGGCTCATCGCCGAGCGACTCCTGCTCGGCGGCCTCGACGCCGACACCCCCGTCGCCGTGATCGAGTCGGCCACCACCCCCGACCAGCGGGTCGTCCGCACCATCCTCGCCGACCTTCCCGACACACCGGTCCACGCACCGGCCGTCCTCGTCATCGGCTCTGTCGCCGGCCTCGACGGCCTTGTGTCCACGACGGACGCCGGCCTCGAAGACCTCGTCGCCACCACCGCACACGCCGCCAACGAACACGGAGGTTCGTCATGGCTCAACTGACCAGCCCACTCGAGACCGCCCCGATCGATCCGGAGATGGCGGCCGACATCGCCAAGTTCGAGGAGATGCTCGCCGGCTACTTCGCCGGGCGCGTCCCCGAAGACGTGTTCCGGGTGTTCCGCCTCAACAACGGCATCTACGGCCAGCGGCAGGGCGGCACCAGCCAGATGGTGCGCGTCAAGGTCCCCTATGGCGCCATGACCGCCGACCAGCTCGACGGGCTGGCCGACCTGGTCGTCGACCACAGCCGAGGTTGGGGCCACATCACCACCCGCCAGAACATCCAGTTCCACTTCGTGGAGCTGGCCGAAACCCCCGAGGTCATGCGCCGACTCGCCTCCGTCGGGCTCACCACCCGGGAGGCCTGCGGCGACACGGTGCGCAACGTGCAGGGCTGCCACCTGGCCGGCGCCTGCCCCTTCGAGGTGCTCGACATCAGCCCCTGGGCCGAGGCCGCCTACCGGCACTTCGTCCGCAACCCGATCAGCCAACGGCTCCCCCGCAAGTTCAAGATCAACTTCTCGGGCTGCGACACCGACTGCGGCCAGGCCATGTTCAACGACGTCGGCGTGATCGCCACCTCGCGCACCCACCCGGACGGAAGCGTCGAACAGGGCTTCCGCGTCTACATCGCCGGTGGCCTCGGCACGACGCCGTTCCCGGCGCTGGCGCTCGAGGACTTCACGTCCCGCGAGGACCTGCTGCCGACGATCGAGTCGGTGCTGCGGGTCTTCGACCAGACCGGCAACCGCGACAACAAGCTGCGGGCCCGCCTCAAGTGGGTCGTCGACCAGCTCGGCATCGACGAGGTGCGCCGCCGGGTGGTCGCCACCCGCAAGTTCCTGCCGGCTTCCGCGACCTGGCCGGGCGGCGTTCCCGAGGTCGTCGCCGAATGGGGCGACGACCCTGCCGGCGTCGCCGCAGGCGTCACCCCGACCCAGATCGGCCAGGGCGTGCCCGTGTCGCTGGGCGCCAGAGCCCCGTTCGACCGGTGGGCCGAGGCCAACGTCGTGCGCGGCGCCGCCAACGGCACCGTGTCCGCCTATGCCTGGTGCGAGCTGGGCGACGTCACCGCCGACCAGTTCCGGGCGATGGCCGCCATCGTGCGCGAGTTCGACGCCGACGTGCGGGTGACCAACCGGCAGAACTTCGTGATCCGCGACCTCACCGAGGACCAGCTGGCTCCCCTGTTCCAGCGCCTCGTCGATGCCGGCATGGCGAAGCCCGGCGCCGAACTGCTGCGCGACGTCGTGGCCTGCCCCGGCGCCGATACCTGCAACCTCGCCGTCACGCAGAGCCGGGGCCTCGCCAAGGCCATCGGCGATGCACTCGAGGCGGAGGGCCTCGCCGAGGTGGGCGGTCTGCGCATCAACATCTCGGGCTGCACCAACAGTTGCGGGCAGCACCACGCCTCCGACATCGGCTTCTTCGGTGCCGAGCGGCGCGCCCACGGCCAGTCGGCCCCCGGCTACCAGATGCTGCTGGGTGGCTACGTCGGCCAGGAACAGATCCACTTCGGGCAGAAGGCGCTGCGCCTCCCGGCCAAGAACGCCCCGCAGGCGGCCGTGCGGGTCGTCCGACGCTTCGTCGACGAGCGGCACGCCGGCGAGAAGTTCCCGACCTGGCTGGAGCGCTCCGGAGGCGCCAAGGAGGTGGCGATCGGCCTCAAGGACCTCGACCAGTTCCCGCTGCCGGACGAGTCCCCCGACTTCTACGTGGACTTCGACGAGACCGGCCCGTACTCGGCCGAGATCGGCGAATCGGAGTGCGCCACCTGATTCCCGGCTGATTTCCGGCCGGTTCGCCACTCGGCCTGCCCGCTCGGGCAGGATCAGGGGATGGCGATCGAGTTCCTGACCGAGGACGAGCCCCCCTACGGGGCCGTCGAGCAGGTGTCGCCGCTCGTGCGCCGGGTGGTTGCACGCAACCCGTCGAAGTTCACCTACCACGGCACCGGCACATTCATCGTCGGCTCACCCGAGGGTGGCCGGGTGGCGGTCATCGACGCCGGACCGGACGACGACGACCACGTCGCCGCCGTGCTGGCAGCGGTGCAGGGCCAGGAGGTGACCCACCTGCTGGTCACCCACACGCATCCCGACCACTCGCCAGCCACAGCGGCAATCCGGGCGGCGACGGGCGCAGCGACCTATGGCTTCGGACCCCACCCCGAGGCCGCCATCCGGGCACACGAGGAGCGCAGGCGCCGGGCGGTCGAGGCCGGCGACGAGCCCGAGTCCGAGGACGGGGAGGGAGCCGGCGACCTCGCCTTCGTGCCGGACCACCCGGTCGTCGACGGCGATGTCATCGACGGCGACGGGTTCTCCTTCGAGTGCCTCCACACGCCGGGCCACATCTCGAACCACGTGTGCTTTTCGTTCACCGGGGAGCAGACCCTGTTCAGCGGTGACCACGTGATGGGATGGTCGACGTCGGTGATCCCCGCCCCCGACGGCGACCTCAACGACTACCTGGACAACCTGCGACGCCTGGTCGGACGCAACGAGGTCCGCTACCGCCCCACACACGGACCGTCGATCACCGATCCGGGCCCGTATGTCGAGGCGCTGGTCGCCCACCGGGAGTCACGCGAACGCCAGATCGTGGCTGCGCTGGCCGACGGACCCCGCACCATCGCCTCGCTGGTCGCCGAGCTCTACGCACACGTGCACGAAGACCTGCACAAGGCCGCCGGCGCATCGGTGTACGCCCACCTGGTGGCGCTCCAGCGAGCCGACCGGGCGGTCGTCGAGGGTGAGCCGGGTCCGGAGTCGGAGTGGGGGCTGCGGTAGGGCCGGGTTACGGGTGACGGCTCGAGACCGAGACGACCTCGCCGGTCATGTACGACGACAGGTCGCTGGCGAGGAACACCATCACGTTGGCGACCTCCCACGGCTCGGCGGCACGCCCGAAGGCCTCGTCGGCGACGAGCGCGGTCATGTCCGCCTCTCGCCCATGGGCGCCGGCCCAGACCCCCGCGAAGGTCTCGTCGGGAACGACGAGGGCGACCAGGTGCGGCCGGCGGTCGCCATACACCATGGCCTGGCC
>CAJXIS010000247.1 GCA_913054115.1 uncultured Acidimicrobiaceae bacterium
ATGATGGAACGCATCCTCCAGGCCGTCGGAGCGGCCGAGGCCGACGAGGAGCAGCGATGTGGCGTTGACCCCGCCGATCGTGAGGGTGACCAGCGCGAACAGTGCCGGGTGTCGCCAGCCGGGCGTCCGCAATGCCCGAACGGTCAGGGCGAGCATCCACGGCAGGCCCGCCCACGGCAACAGGATGACCGAGATCCGGGCGATGTAGTCGAGGACGTAGGGGCTGAGCATGTAGGCCATCGACGCCACGAGGACCGCCGCGCCACGCCAGCCGATCGTGCGGAGGAACCAGCGCACGCCCATGCCTGCGGCGAACAGGATCGAACCCAGCCAGAGGCGTTGCACGATCCAGTCGGCGAGCCCCAGCAGGTCGCCGACGGCGAAGAACGGTCCGATGGGCCAGAGGAAGCCGAGGTTCTGGTGGGTGACCGTCCCCATGGCGAAGTCGGGCTGCCACATGGATCCGGCGTCCTGCAGCAGGCCGCGGGGGTCGAGCAGCAGGTAGGGCTTGGTGTCGGCGGCCACCATGCCACGGTGGGTGAGGAGGAGCGGCAGGTAGGCCAGCAGGGCGAGGATCCCGACCTGGCCCCTGGCTGCGTCCATCTGTCGGAGCAGGTGGGTACCGAGCCGACGCAGCCGAGTGCTCACCGGTCCGTCGAAGCAGTGGAGGCCAGTACCCGGAAGGCTTCCGTCGCCGTCCGGTCCCAGTCGTAGCGGGCCGAACGCTCCAGCGCAGCCGCACCGAACGCCGCTCGACGGTCGGCGTCGGCGAACAGGTCGACAATATGGTCGGCCAGCTGCCGGTCGTCGGCGGCGAGCAGGCCGGTGACGCCGTGCTCGACGGCGTCCTCGTGGCCGGGGATCAGAGTCGCCACCGCAGGGGTTCCGCAGGCGGCCGCCTCGGTGAGGGTCATGCCCCAGCCCTCGCTGGCAGAGGCGCTCGCCACGACCCACGCCCGGCGGTAGGTGGCAACCAACTCGTCGTCGTCGACGTGTCCCCGCAGGTCGACCCAGGCGCCGGCGTCGAGCTCGGCGATGACGTCGAGGAGGTCCTCCCGCTCGTAGCCCTCGCCGAGGATCTCGAGGCGGGTGTCGGGTATCCGCCCACGGACCTCGGCGACCGTCCGGATGAGGGCGTCGAAGCGCTTGGAGGGCATCAGGCGGCCCGCAGCGACCACGAGCGGTGTGGGGGAGCGGACGTCAGCGGGTGAGAAGCGTGCGTGGATGCCCGGCTCGACCACATGGACCCCGTGGCCTGGCAGGTGCAGGTCGCTGATCAGCGAAGCCCGGGAGGATTCCGAGAGCGTGACGATCGGCGTGCTGCGGTAGCAGGGAGGTGCGATCCTGCGTTCGAGGAACGACCCGAGGCGGGCCAGGCCCGGGGAGAGGACCATGGGCCACAGCAGCTCGTGGGGGTGGTGCAGGAAGGCTATCCGGGGGTTGGCCGCCCAGAGGGGGGAGAAGAAGGGCACGCCGTTCCAGATCTCGACGAGGGCATCGCGGCGCCCATGGGCGCCGAGCAACTCGGCGGCGACCGCCCTGGGGAAGATGAGGTAGCGCCCGGCCCGCCGGACCACCCGGTAGCCGTCGCGTCGGGTCGAGGACCGGTGCCCTGCGGCGTGCGAGGTGCGGGCCGTGACATCGAGGCCGGCATCCGCCCAGCGGCTGGCGACCTCATGGGCGTGGATCTCGGATCCGCCCGCCTCCGGGTCGGCGAGGTCGCGCCAGGCGAGGAGGTGGATGCGCCGGATGCCCGACGAGGCGATCAGCGCGTCGAGGTCACCCTCGGGCAGTTCGTCGGGAAGTCGTGGTTTCGCCGCCATCGTCGGCGGATCGTACCGGCCCCGTCCCTCCCGTCCGGGACACCCGTGCGGACATCTTCGGCAACCACCGTCCGGGGCACGCGTGCGGACATCTTCGGCAACCACCGGCCGGGAGGCCGACGGGTGGCAGACTCGGACCGCCCATGTTGTTTCCGACGATCACCTTCGCTGTCTTCCTGACCCTGGTCCTGGCCGCCCACACGGTGCTGTTGAAGCGCCCCCGTGCCTGGAAGGTCACCATGCTCGTCGCCAGCTATGTGTTCTACGGCTGGTGGGACTGGCGCTTCCTGACGCTGATCTGGATCTCGACCCTCGTCGACTACGGCACGGGCCTGGCGATCGACGCCACGACGGACCAGCGGAGGCGCAGGGCCTACCTCGTGGTCAGCCTTGCCACGAACCTCGGCATGCTCGGCATCTTCAAATACGCCGACTTCTTCGTGATCGAGTTCGTGAACCTGATGGCAGACCTGGGCATGACCGTCTCGGCGCGCCCACTCGGCATCATCCTTCCGGTCGGGATCAGCTTCTACACCTTCCAGACCATGTCGTACTCGCTCGACATCTACCGGGGCACCCTGCGCCCGACCCGTGACCTCGGCGACTTCGCCCTCTTCGTGGCCTTCTTCCCGCAACTGGTGGCCGGGCCGATCGTCCGGGCCCGTGACTTCCTGGACCAGCTGGCGAGCAACGACCGGGCGCCGCTCGACACCGGTCGTTCGATGAAGTTGATCCTGGGTGGCCTGTTCAAGAAGGTGGTGATCGCCGACGTCCTGGCGACCCGCCTGGTGGACGGCGTCTTCGCCGATCCCGGTGGCGCAACCGGACTCGAGACGCTTCTCGCCGTCTACGGGTATGCGCTGCAGATCTACGGCGACTTCAGCGGCTACAGCGACATCGCCATCGGGATCGCCCTGCTGCTCGGCTTCCGGTTCCCCGAGAACTTCGATCAGCCGTATCGGGCGGCTTCACTCCAGGACTTCTGGCGACGCTGGCACATCAGCCTTTCGACCTGGCTGCGGGACTACCTGTACATCGGAATGGGCGGTAGTCGCGGGGGGCGGACCCGGACGTATCGGAACCTTCTGGTCACCATGTTGCTGGGTGGCCTCTGGCACGGCGCCGGATGGACCTTCCTGATCTGGGGCCTCCTGCACGGCGTGGGCCTGGTGGTCGGTCGATTCATTCGGGATCGCCGGGGACCGCAGGCACCGGTCGGCCGGCTGGCCCGCTTCATTCGCATCGCCTTCACGTTCCACCTCGTCTGTGTGGGGTGGGTGTTCTTCCGGGCCGTGGACCTGGATCGGGCGCTGGAGGTCTTCGGAGCACTCGGCGGAAGCTGGACCTCGGCACCCTCGTTGGATGGGGGGGTGGTCGCCCTGCTCGTCCTCGGCATGTTCCTGCAGTTCGCTCCCCGGGGACGGGCTGACGGTTGCTGGAGGGCGTTCGGAAGGGCGCCGGTCGTCGTACAGGCGGCGGCGGTCCTCGTCGCGATCCTCGGCATCGACCTGCTGGGTCCCGACGGCGTGGCGCCCTTCATCTATTTCGCCTTCTGAGCGCCGGGGCGGATTCGGGGGCGGTGCCTGCATACAGCGCATTCGACCTACGCCGTTCCTGCATCCCAAACGTTCGACCCACCCCGTCGTTGCATCCGACCCGGATCTGGCACTTCATGTCCCGGTAGCCCAGTGTCCCTGATGTCACCCGACGAGGAGTTACATATCACCATGGAATCCGAGTTCACCTTTCGCGGCCCGGTGGAAATCGATTCCGCCAGTTCGCTGACCCTCCCGCACATGACCCTGGCCCGACGGCTCCGCGATTCCCGACGCAGCAGGCGCCCCAGGATGCACCAGGTCGAGGCGGCAGCCGTTCTGGGCCTGTCCCAGTCCGCCTTCTCCCGGCTCGAGAACGGGGAGACCAAACGCTGGTCGAAGAAGGCCCGCAACGGTGCCGCCCTGATCATCGGCGTCTCCCGGGATCGGATCGATGCGATCCTGGCCGGCGACTCCCCGGAGGGCGACCGACTCGGGCGCCTGGCCGAGCGCCTCGACAACCTGGCCGCCACGATCGAGGACACCCGGACCATGCTCGCCGAAGTGCTGCATTCCTCAT
>CAJXIS010000248.1 GCA_913054115.1 uncultured Acidimicrobiaceae bacterium
CGTTCCATCCAGCTGCTGCTGGCCTTCGGGCCGCTCGCCGGGCTCTCGATGCTGAGCTTTGTGCTGGCCGTCGGCTTCATGCTGAGCATCCACGTGCCGCTCACCCTGCTGGCCGTGGCGACCATGCCGTTCGTGTTCGTGCTGGGCCAGCGGATGCGGGACCTGGTGTTCCCGTTGTCGTGGATCACCCAGGGCCGCATGGCCGAGGTCGCCATGGTGGTCGACGAGAACCTCAGCGGCACGCGGGTGGTGAAGTCGTTCGCCGCCGAGGCCGAGCAGATCGCCCAGCTGTCCCGGGCGGCCCAGCGGCTGCGCTGGTCGGCCACCGCCCTCGTCGACGCCCGGGCCCGCTTCAACCCCCTGATCGAGGCCCTCCCCCGCCTCGGAATGGCCTCAATCCTGCTCTACGGCGGCTGGCTGGCGATCGAGGACCGCATCGGGATCGGCGCCCTGCTGGCGTTTTCCAGCTACGTGATCATGATCGCCGTCCCGTTTCGGATGCTGGGCTTCGTGCTGTTGCAGACACAGCGGGCGGCCGCCTCGTCGCAGCGCATCTTCGAGATCCTCGACGAGGAGCCGGCCATCGCCGACCGGCCCGGCGCCCGACACCTGGTGGACCCGTCCGGGCGTGTCGAGTTCCGCGACGTGCGCTTCGCCTACCCGGGCGCCGACCCCGACGCCCCGCCGGTGCTCGACGGCTTCGACCTGATCGTGGAACCCGGCGAGACCATCGCCCTCGTCGGTCGCACCGGCTGCGGCAAGACCACGGTCGCCCGCCTGCTGTGCCGCTTCTACGACGTCGATGCCGGTGCCGTGCTGCTCGACGGGAACGACGTGCGCGATCTCACGCTGGCCAGCCTGCGCCACCACGCCAACCAGGTCACCGACGAGCCGTTCCTGTTCTCCGAGTCGATCCGGGACAACATCGCCTTCGGCCGACCCGACGCACCGCTGGACGATGTCGTGCGGGCATCCACCGCCGCCCAGGCCCACGGGTTCGTCGGCGAGCTGGCCGACGGTTACGACGAGGTGGTCGGCGAGCGCGGCTACACCCTCTCGGGCGGCCAGCGCCAGCGCATCGCCCTCGCCCGCAGCCTGCTGGCCAACCCCCGCATCCTCGTGCTGGACGACGCCACCAGCGCCGTCGACGTGCAGGTCGAGGAGGACATCCACGGGGCGCTGCGCGACCTGTTGGTCGACCGGACCACCATCGTGATCGCCCACCGGCTGTCGACCATCGCCCTCGCCGACCGGGTGGTGCTCCTTGAGCACGGGAGCGTCGTCGCCTCGGGCACCCACGCCGAACTGCTGGCGACCGAGCCGCGCTACGCCGCCATCCTGGCGTCCGGCGACGACGGGCACGACGGCTCGAGCGGAGACGACGGGGACGACGGGGACGACGGGGACGACGGCTCGAGCGGGCAGGAGCCAGCCTGATGGGCTTCGGCCACCCGGGTGGGCGCTTCACGATCGGCCCCACGTCGATGCAGGCCAACGCCGACGCCGGCCTGCCGTTCGCCGACGTGCCCGGCGACCTCGCCGGCCGCGTCGAGGCCGTCCTCGAACACGAACCTGAGCACCCCGACCCGATCGTCGACTTCTCGCACAGCCGCTGGGACCGTCGGCCCTTCGGACTGCGTACCTTCCTGCGTCCCCACGCCGGCGGACTGCTCCTGGCCGTCCTGCTCGTGGTCTTCGAGACGGCCCTGCTGCACCTCGGACCGCTGCTCGTCCAGATCGGCATCGACCGCGGCGTGCTCGCCAAGAACACCGACGTGCTGGTGACCGTCGCCCTCGTGTTCGTCGGGTCGGTCGTGCTGGCCGCACTCGCCACCGCGGTACGCACCGCCTTCACCGGCCGCATCGGCGAGCGGCTCGTCTACGAACTGCGGGTCCGGGTGTTCAGCCACTTCCAACGCCAGTCGCTGGGCTTCTTCACCGCCGAGCGCTCCGGGGTGCTGATGACCCGGATGACCAGCGACATCGAGGCCCTGACCGTGCTGTTCCAGGAGGGCCTGATCCAGTTCGTCGTGCAGGGCATGACCCTGGCCGTGGTCACCGCCTACCTGCTCATGCTCAACCCCACCCTGGCGCTGGTCTGCTTCGCCGTCGTGGTCCCGGTGAACGTGCTCCTCACGCTCTGGTTCCGCCGGGTCTCGCAGGTCGGCTACCTGCGGGTGCGGGACTGCATCGCCGACGTGCTCGCCGACCTCTCCGAGAGCCTCGACGGCATCCGGCTCATCACCGCCTTCAACCGGCGCCGCCACAACACCGTCCGCCACCACAACATCGTCGGCGCCCACCTCGACGCCAACCTCGCCACCAGCCGGGCACAGGCGCTCTACGGGCCGGGCACCGAGGCGTTCGGGATCATCTCGCAGGCCGTGATCCTGCTGGTCGGCGGCCGCATGGTGCTGCGCAACGAGCTCAGCCTCGGCGAGATGGTCGCCTTCCTCCTGTTCCTGACCTCGTTCTTCGCCCCGATCCAGACCCTGGTGCAGCTGTTCAACCAGTACCAGCAGGGCAGCGCCGCCGTCACGAAGCTGCGGGGCGTGCTCGGCACCGAGCCCTCCGTCCCCGAGCGGCCCGACGCCCACCACCTGCCGCCCGTCGAGGGCCACCTGGTCCTCGACTCGGTCACGTTCGGCTACGACCCCGACCACCTCGTCCTGCGGGAGGTCGACCTCGAGGTGGCGCCCGGCGAGGTGCTGGCCGTGGTCGGCCCCACCGGCGCCGGCAAGTCGACGATCGCCAAGCTGGTCACCCGCTTCTACGACCCCGACTTCGGCCACGTCCGCCTCGATGGCCACGACCTGCGCGACGTCACGCTCGAGTCGCTGCGCTCCCAGGTGGGCGTCGTTCCCCAGGAGCCGTTCCTGTTCAACGGGTCGATCCGGCAGAACGTGGCGTTCGCCCGTCCGGACGCCGGCGAGGACGAGGTGCGTGCCGCCTGCACAGCCGTCGGCCTCGATCGCCTGCTCGACCGCCTCCCGGCCGGCATCGACTCGCCGGTCCACGAGCGCGGCGCCTCGCTGTCGGCCGGCGAGCGGCAGCTGCTGGCCCTGGCCCGGGTGTTCCTCGCGAAGCCCCGCATGCTGGTGCTCGACGAGGCCACGTCGAACCTCGACCTGCTCTCCGAGGCGGTCATCGAACGGGCGCTCGACACGGTGCTCGAGGGACGCACGGCGGTGATCATCGCCCACCGCCTCGCGACGGTGCTGCGCGCCGACCGCATCGCCGTGGTGGACGGCGGAAGGATCGCCGAGATCGGATCCCATGAGGAACTGGTGGCGCTGGGTGGGCAGTATGCGGCGATGCACGCGACCTGGGTGGCACAGACCACGGGCGCCCCGATCGGAGACCCGTCATGACCCCGTTCGAAATCGCCGTCGGGATGCTCGTCTACCTGATCGGATGTGTCATCCAGGGGGCGATCGGGTTCGGGGCCAACCTCTTCGCCGTCCCGATCCTGGCGCTGCTCAACCCGGGCTTCGTGCCCGGCCCGGTACTGATGATCAACCCGGTCCTCAACGCGATGCTGACCTACCGGGAGCGGGGCCACGCCGACGGCGAGGCGCTGGTCTGGTCGCTGAGCGGTCGCCTGCCGGGCATCGTCATCGGCGTCGTGGCCCTCAACCTCGTCTCCGAGGACCAGTTGGGGGTGCTGTTCGGGGTGCTCCTGCTGGGCGCAGTGGGGCTCAAGGTGTGCGGGCTGCACCCCCGGCGCAACCGGGGCACGCTGTTCGCCGCCGGCACGACCAGCGGCTTCATGGGGACCACGGTCGGCGTGGGCGGCCCGCCCGTGGCCATGATGCTGAGCGACCTGCCGGGACCCGCCTTCCGGGCGACCATGTCCCCCTACTTCCTCGTCGGGACCTCGCTGTCGGTGGTGGCCTTGGCG
>CAJXIS010000249.1 GCA_913054115.1 uncultured Acidimicrobiaceae bacterium
CGAGGCCGGCATCGCCTGGGTCGCCATCGGCGACGAGAACATGGGCGAGGGCTCCTCACGCGAGCACGCCGCCATGGAGCCCCGCTTCCGGGGCGCCAGGGCTGTGATCGCCCGCTCGTTCGCCCGTATCCACGAGACCAACCTCAAGAAGCAGGGAATACTCCCCTTGACCTTCGCCGACCCGACGGACTACGAGTTGATCGGTGAGCGTGACCTGATCTCCGTCACCGGGTTGGCAGACCTGGCTCCGGGTGACCCCGTCGAGGTTGTGATCTCGCATCTGGACGGGTCGAGCACCACGATCCTCACGAAGCACACCTACTCACACGACCAGATCCGCTGGTTCCACGCCGGCAGCGCACTCAATCTGATCAGGACACAGACACAGGGCTGATCGCGCGGAGGGACCTGCCCCACGCGCCGGTCCCACGACAACCCGGACCATTCAGCCGACAAGACGCGCGTCGACGCTGATCTCGCCGACCCATGCCCAGAGCAAGACGCAGGGCTGAATCCGCTCAGGATCACTTCCCGGAGCACCAAACCACAACTCGTGCGGCTCGTCGGGGGCATTGTGGGCGCAGTCGGCCATGTCTCCACGGGGACCCGGGCGCAACTCTCGGCGCACGCCGTCGGCTCCCCGGAATCCGACCTCGCCGGCCAGCACGTGGTACGCCTCTTCGGCCGGATGGGCGTGCCGGGGGTAGTACAACCCCGACCCCCACACACCGATCCCCACGGCCACCCGATCGCTGTGGACCACGGCCCCTTCGCCCGGGCCCACCAGGCGCACGTAGCCGTAGTTGCGGACGAACTCGGCAGGCAGTGCATCCAGGTACACACGGGTCTGCGTCCAGGGAAGAGAGTCGGCGAGACCCAGGAACGAGCCGAGCACCGGCGCGAGGTTCTGGTCGAGGTTCCGGTCGAGGTTCTGGTCGAGGAGCGCGAGCAACCGCGTGACGGGAAGAGGCGCCGGCTCAGGTGCAGCGATGGTGCCGGTAGCAACCTGCGCCAACTCCTCGGCGACCTGCGCCAGCATCGTCGGAGCGCGCTCGCCAGGCCGGTCGGCCTGTTCCGTCCGGACGGCGTAGAACTGCGCCAGGTCGCTGTAAAGCCTCGCAAGGCCGGGCAGCCCCATGGTGGTCAACCTCCGGACAGCAAGCTCTATACCTTCTGCAACTTGTAGCCGCGGTTGCGAGCCTCGGCGAGGGTGTCCGGGCCGAAACACAGAAATGCGTCGCTGGACATCAACTCGTCGAGCACCACGGCCAGGGCGTCTTCGTCGGCGACCTCCTCGAGGTCGTAGACCTGCTGGGTGCGCTTGTCGCCGAGAAAACGATGGTGGGCGAAGGCGGATGGTCGGTGCATGGCAACGAGAGTACCCGAGGCTCGGATTTCAGACGCAGGAAGCCGAGGCAAGCACGCGACACGGGGGCGTGTGAACACACGCCCCCGTGCCTGGGATTGATTGAATATGTGCTTCATCGCCTGCACGCGACCTGGTCTGCCGGACGGGACCGTCTTCCGGCGGTCGGTGTGCAGGGGTGGCCGGCGGGAATTCGCCGGGCGGATCACTCGACCTAGCGGCCGACCACCTCCGAGGTCCCCTGTCGTTCACCGTTGATATGGACCACCTCCTCTCTTCGGATACCCGGACCTTACGCCCACACCCGCCCCGCGAACAGGGCACAACGTCGGATTGTTGAACGCTTGACGCTCAGGCTCCAGCCAGTACGGATTCGTACTCGCGCACTAGGGTGCCTCGATGCCCGAGACCACCACCATCTACCCGGCTGCTGCGATCCACACGCTCGACCCGTCACGACCCAGCGCCGAAGCGGTCGCCGTCAGCGACGGACGCGTCCTCGCCGTCGGCACCATGGACGAACTCCTCACGATCGACGGCGCCGTCGTCGACGGCTCGCTCGAGCGGTTCACCCTCCTGCCCGGCTTCGTCGAGGCGCACTGCCACACCATGGCCGGCGGCATGTGGCTGCACACCTACTGCGGCTACCACGATCGGCGAGGACCCGACGGCCGTGTGTGGTCCGGTTGCCGTTCGATGAACGATGTGATCGAGCGCCTCCGCGAAGCCGAGGCCCGGTTGGCCGATCAGGGCGTCGGCCCGGACGAGCCGCTGCTGGCCTGGGGCCTCGACCCGATCTACTTCTCGGGCGAGCGCCTCATCGCCAAGCACCTCGACCTGGTGTCCACGACCCGGCCGATCCTCGTGATGCACGCCAGCCTCCACCTGGCCACGGTCAACAACGCGCTCATGGAGGTCGAGGGCATCACGCCCGACACCGACATGGACGGCGTCCCCAAGGACGGGTCCGGTTGGCCCATCGGCGAGCTCCAGGAACCGGCGGCGATGTCCCTCGCCGGCGCCGCCTTCCGCAAGTTCTGGGGCCGCACGAAATCCGAGGCGTCCCTCCGGAACTTCGGCAACGAGGCCCGCAACGCCGGCATCACCACCCTCACGGACCTCGGCAACCGGGAGTCGACCGAAGCAGCCGAGATCGAACGCTACCGAACCGTCGTGGACGACGACGGCTTTCCTGCACGCGTCTCGGTTTTCCACATGCCGACCCCCGGCACCCCCGAAGCCCTCGCCGACGCAGCATCGGCCGTGCTGGCATCGAGAGAACTCTCCAGCGCCAAGCTCCGCTTCGGCCACGTCAAGCTCGTCATCGACGGGTCGATCCAGGGCTACACGGCCCGCCTCCGCTGGCCCCACTACCTCGACGGCGGCAACGGCATCTGGGTGGTCCCGCCCGGACAGGTCACCGACATCCTGCGGCCCTACCACGAGGCCGGGCTCCTGATCCACGTGCACTGCAACGGCGACGAGGCCGTCGATGTCTTCCTGGAGGCAGTCGAGGCGCTGCTGGCCGAGTCGCCGAGGGTCGACCACCGGCACACGGTCCAGCACTGCCAACTCACCAGCCCCGGCCAGTACCGCCGGATCGCAGCACTCGGCATGAGCGCCAACATCTTTGCCAACCACACCTTCTTCTGGGGCGACCAGCACGTCTCATCGACCGTCGGCCCCGACCGGGCGGCCCGCATGAACTCGGCCCGCACCGCACTCGACCTGGGCGTGCCCCTCTCGATGCACAGCGATGCACCCGTCACCCCACTCGGATCCCTCCATGTCGCCTGGGCGGCCGTCAACCGCCTCACGACCACCGGCACGGTGCTGGGCCCCGAGGAACGCATCAGCGTGCCCGAGGCGCTGCACGCCATCACCATGGGTGCGGCCCACCAGCTCAAGATGGACGACGAGGTGGGGAGCATCTCGCCCCGCAAGTTCGCCGACCTGGCGATCCTCGACGCCGACCCCTTCGCCATCGACCCGACCGAACTCCGGGACGTCCCCGTCTGGGGCACCATGCTCGGCGGAAAGATCTTCGCCGCCGGCTGAGCCACCAGCGCACACCCCCTCGCCCCGCGCAAGACTGCAGTCATGGACCTGCCGCGACAACGCCTCCCCCTCATGGTGATCGGCGGCTACCTGGGCGCCGGCAAGACAACCCTGGTCAACCGGCTCCTCGCCGACCCGCAGGGCCAACGCATCGCCGTGCTCGTCAACGACTTCGGCGAGATCGGCATCGACGAGGGCCTGCTCGCAGCGGAGTCCCTCGCAGCGGAACAGGACCAACGGAGCCATGTGCTCTCGCTCGCCAACGGCTGCGTGTGCTGCTCGCTGGCAGACGGGTTCGCCTCCGCCCTCGACCGGGTCAGGGCCATGGCCGACCGCCTGGACCGTGTCGTGGTCGAGGTGAGCGGCGTCGGCGAGCCGGGCAAGGTCGCACAATGGGCGAGGACCCCCGGCTTTCGCCCCGACGGCGTGCTCGTCGTGGTCGACGGTTCCAGGATCCGGGAGCAGCTCGCCG